>NVSM01000058.1 GCA_002401225.1 bacterium | reverse complement strand
ACAGAAAAACCCAACGGAACTTCCAGGTGCTTGGTCACGTAGTGGTGGAGAGCCGACACTACAGCCTGAAACTGCTGAAAGTACAACGTTAGGTTTTGTTTGGACACCAGAGTTTCTTGAAGGTTTCTCTGTAACGGTTGATTACTTCAATATTAAAAAAGAGAACTTGATTTTTCAGCCAAGTACTAATGAAGTGCTTAAAGATGTTGCTAATGCGGGTGGCACGACAGGCAAGGTCATCGAGATCGGTTTGTTTACTACCACCTTTGATACGCCTGACAACCGCCGCATCATCGTGCCCAACGGCGCAATCTTTGGTGGCACCATCGAGAATGTTTCGTTCCATGATACSCGCMGAGTSGATGTTGAAGTCGGGACCGATTACGGCGCAGACATCGACAAGACTCGTGAGATTTTGATGGCGACCGCCAAGGCATGTGAAAATGTGCTTCCAGATCCAGGGCCAGGCATCGTCCTCGCCGGGCTCGGCGGCTCATCAATCGATTGGTCCATCCGTGTATGGGTCAACGCTGCGGATTACTGGGGAGTGAAGGATCAACTCACACGCGATGTGAAATACGCACTCGATAACGCTGATATCGGTATTCCTTATCCACAAATGGATGTGCATATCGACGGCAAAGTCGCTCAAGGCTAACGCTCTTTGGTAGAACGGGCTTCCAGCCCGTTTCTTCAAAGCATCATTCGATAATAAACAAACCCATGCTCATTCGGCATGGTTTTGTTTTATTCTGTTGGGGATCAACGGGCTGGAAGCCCGTTCTACTAAGAGTTACGGTTCTGTGCGGATTCGATCAAGCCATTTGCTCCAGATSSWSAGYACGAGCATCATGTAGAGKCKYTGSGARTGATCKCGCCCRTGCCAGGGGTTGATTGATTTCTCGCCGGCGGCGTCRTGCTCRCGSAGCATCTGATTGACGAACTTCATGTTGATATTCACGCCCGCATCTGCCAAGCCCGGGAACGGGTCGGCGGATTCGAGGTGATCGTAGAGGAGTTGTCGCATGTCGCCATAGTCTGTGCGGAACCACTCACCGATGGGAATCGCGAACCCTTGCTTTGGGCGATCGACGATGTGATCGGGGAGGTATTTGCGAGCGACTTGTTTGAGGAGCCCTTTGCGTTCGCCGTTGGGCATGAGGATGTCGAGTGGTGTTCGCATCGCAGCTTCTACCAGATCGCGTGCAAGGAACGGGGCGCGGACTTCGAGTCCGACCGTCATCGATGCAGTGTCGGTCTTGCGGAGCAGGTCATCGGGGAGGTAATGTGTGAAGTCTTCACGGAGCGGATCGTCGGTTCGATAGAAACGACCGTATCCGGTTGGCTCGTCTTCGATCGTGGGGATCAATCGACGGAGATCGGGTGTAGGGAAGATTGAGAGGAGTTCGGAGTAACCGCCGAATCGAGCAGCTGTCGCAAGCCGGGCGAGGTAGGTGGTTTTGCTGCCGGGTTGTCGTTGATCGAGCAGTGATGTTGGGATGAACTTGAGCAATCGATGCCAGCGGTTGAGCATGGGATTGATCGTGTGGCGTCGATACCCGCCGAAGAGTTCGTCTGCCCCGTCGCCTGAGAGGGCGACCTTGATGTGCTCTTTGGCAGCTTTGGATACCCAGTAAGTGGGGAGCAATGAGCTGTCGCCGAAGGGGAGTCCGAGTTGTTCAATAAGCATGATCAGATCGCCGGCGGGATTGGGTTCGCAATCAAGTGTGGTGTGATCAGTGCCGATTTCTTTGGCGGTTTGTAGAGCGGCTTCTGATTCATCGTATCGTTTGTCGGGCATGCGGACGGTGAAGGTTTTGATGTCCGGGCGATGCTGATGAGCGATGGCAGCGATGAGTGCGGAGTCGATGCCGCCGGAGAGGAATACGCCGAGGGGGACATCGGCTTCGAGCCGGGAGATCACGGCACGCTCAATAATCTCGGTTGCTGTTCGCATTGAGTGAAAAGTTTGGCTGCTTGTTTCGCCTCTCTGAGGTAGTTTTCGGCGGAGCCTTGAGCTACGGGTCAGCGTAGATGCGTATCTTGGATTACGAGGTTCGGCGCCCTGTCGAGGTTTTTCAGGGCAGATATTCCATTGGYGATGCGATGAACCATATGCAGGGAGTGGWGGTATCCATTCTGCTCCATTTTGAATCCAGCTTATAAAACCAGGGAGATACACCATTTCGGGGTCGTCAATTGTTGAAACACTAATCTGAGCAAGTCCCGGGAGTGTGCTTGAAAATATTCGGTAGTTCTTTGGGCCGAGCATGCCGTGGTAGCTTGGCTTTTCACCTGCGAGGTCATCTCCGTAGGCTACTTGCCCAGTCGAAGCATCCCAAAGTAAAGATGTGTACATGCCGTCAAGTTCGTTTATGGTGTGCATTTTCCAAGCCCGCCACCCATGCACCAGCACTTCTGTATCCGAGTGATCCGTCTCGAACACATGGCCGGCGGCTTCGAGTTCGGTTCGGAGTTCGCGGTGGTTGTAGATGCAGCCGTTGAAGACGACGGCGACGATTGGTTTGTTTGGTTCGATCTCGGAGGCGATGATTGGGGTGTCGCCGGGTTGGTAGGTGAGGTCTGGGCGGAGGCTCTCGCCGTCGTGGACCATGGGTTGGTGCCCGCCGGTGTGGTCGATGATGCTGAGTCTTCGATGGACGAGGGCGATGTCGACGGTCGATCCGTCACTACGAACAGTTCGGTCGCGGAAGCGGCCTTGGCCGTCGGGGCCTCGGTGTTTGATAGATTCGTCGAGGATATCGAGCCATGCTTCGGGGATGGCTTCGAGGGGCGGCGGGGGAGTGCCGTCTTTGGGGTCGTGTATTTTGATGATGCCCGCGATGCCGCACATTTAGTTGGTGTCTCCGTTTGGCTTATCAGTGGCGTGGTCATGATCTCGGAAAGTGCCTGATTTGTAGCCCCAGATGGTGTGGATGACACGGGTGACGCACATCGCGATGATGAAGGCGACGACGAACGCCCAGTCTGGTTTGAGGCTTGAATAATGCTGCAAGGCCCACATGCCGCCCATTGCGATAAGCGCAAAGATCGGGACCAGCGCGAAGCGTTCGGCTTGGACCTTGCCGACATCAACGAGGAAGTTTTTGGTGCGTGATTCGCTCGGCGTGGTGAGCGTGTCGACGATCCCGGATTGTTTGATCGGGCGCCAGTGATTGGCGATCCAGTGGAGCCCGAAGTAGAGCAGTACATCGATCACGGTGTCGATGACATAGGCCAAGATGGAGAGCTTGAGTTTGTGCTCGTGCCCGATGATATCGGAGAGGAGCATGATCGGATATTTGGCGATCGCGATGGAGAGCAATCCCGCGATGAACACATTGACATTGATATTGACGACCCGTTTGCGCTGATAGAAATGAAAAACGCGTTTGGGCATTGGGGTGGTTCTCTTGGTTGCTTAGAAGGAACGATTGATGACGGCGTCTGCGATCAGCAGGAGCATAGATTTGCCTGCGGATTCAGGGAGATCAACGATCGCGTCCTTGGCTTGTTGGACATAGGACTCGGCGAGTTTCTGGGTCGCTTCGACCGAGCCGGTGGATTCGATCGCTTTGGTGATCTCTGGGAAGATCGAGCGATCGCCGGCTGCTGCTTGTTGGAGCATCATTAATGATCGTGTGCCGTCCATGACGCCGGAGTTTTCGAGATGATGGATCACCGGGAATGTGAGTTTGCCCTTTTCGAGATCTTTGCCGACCGATTTGCCGACTTCTTCTTCTTTGCCAAGCAGGTCGAGGACATCATCTTGGATCTGGAACGCGATGCCGAGCTTTTGGCCGAAGGATTTGAGTGCGAGGGTGGTGGGGTTTATTGATTGATCGTACCCGAGCGTGGCGAGGGCTCCGAGTTCACAGGCTGCKCCGATGAGTGCCGCGGTTTTGCGTTCGAGTATTTCGATGTAGGTCGATTCATCCATCGAAAGGTTTTCACGATTGTGGAGTTGGAGAAGCTCGCCGGTACACATGACGGCTGATGCGTTGCCGACGATTTGTGATGGGATTGAGGAGTTGATCGAAGCACAGAGTTCGTAGGAGGAAGCGATGAGGTAATCGCCAAGGATGACGGAGACTTCGTTGCCCTTGAGCATGTTGATGGTTTGCCCGCGCCGACGGATCTCCGCTTCATCAAGGACATCATCATGGACGAGTGTTGCCATGTGGACCATCTCACAGACGGCACCGCTGATGATGTGGGTGTGGGTGATGAGTTTGTCGAAATCTTCATTGGCGAGCAGGGCATTGGTATCGGGATTCGCTGTGATGCCGCAGAGCAGGACGAGCGTTGGGCGAAGCATTTTGCCGCGATAGCGTTCGATGTACGAACACATCTCATCAACCGGAGGCAAGTCCGAGACGAGCTGTCCTGCAAATACGGTCTCTACGCGAGGCAACGATTCGAAAAGCAGTTTTTCGAGTACGGCCAGTTCTTGGGGGATATCAAGTACACCTTGCATGATCGGATTCCATTCAGATTCGGAGGTTGTTTAGTCGTACGCGACGATGTATGAGATGAACGCCGGGTCGGCTGCGCCTTCGAGTGTTGGCTCGTAGACGCCGTTGCCTTCTTCTTCATCGTCCTCGTCGTCGCCTTCCCAATAGACAACCACATTTGCGAATCCTGCTTCGTTGAGTAGTTCTCGGATTTCTGGCATGGACCACAAACGCCAGTTATACACAAATGCGTTTTTAATCTTTGTTTTATCGGGGAACTTGAAATGGATTCGGCATTCCATCTCGCCGGTGATCGGGTTGAAGTGTTTTTGTTCCCAGACATAGGTGAACACTCGCCCTGGGCCGTCATCGATTTTCTTTGCTTCTTTCGCTTCGAGCATTGCTTCAGAGCCGCCGTAGTGGTCGAGGAAGAAGACGCCGTCGGCTCCGAGGCTTTCGCGGACTGCGCTAAAGTAGTTGCGGAGATCTTCGCGGGTCTTGAAGAGCCAATAGCTGAAGTTCATTGCCAGCACACAGTCTGAGCCGCTCGCGTCGCCTGGGGCAAGGACATCGCGATGGATGAGCGAGATTCGTTTCTCGGCATCGGCATCAAGCTGAGCGACATGGGTCTCGTGTCCAAAGTCGAGGGTTGGCTGATCAAGATCGAGCCCAACGGCGGTGTTGGTGGGGCGTCGGCGGACCCATTCTGCGGAGGTATTGCCTGTGCCGCAGAAATCTTCGCGGAGCGTAATCGCCTTTCGCCCACGGATCTGCTCGAAGGTCTCATCGACAAAGTCGATTTCTGCTTCGACATTCTGAACCGAGAGCTGATAGAGCTCGTGGATATTGGCGGTCGAGGCAGAGAAGGCTCCTGAGAGGGCCGCTTTTTTAGCCGCCTTTTCGTCGAGTTTTTGCTGTCTAGAAGACTTATTGGGCATGGCGGTGACACTCATTGGCGTTTATCTCCAAATGCTTGGAAAAGCAGAGAATCTCACACGCCGTTCGGCCGAGTTCTCTTGCGTTATCATAGTGGGTATTGTCGTGTAGATCTCGTTATCAGACGGAAACCATCTCGGAAGGGATGAGCCATTTCAAGCTCTGAGGACTACACTCGATAACCTATTTGGAGGATAGATCAGTATGAATCTTACCATGGTCGGAACTGGATATGTTGGACTCGTCACCGGAGTGTGCTTTGCGAACTCTGGCAACACTGTCGTTTGCTTGGATATTGATCCTGAGAAAATCCAAAAGCTTGAAGCAGATGTCTGCCCGATCTATGAGCCGGGGCTGACAGAACTGATGATCAAGAATCGTCAGTCGGGTCGGTTGACCTACACGCTCGACAAGAAGCATGCTTATCAATCTGCCGAGATGATTTTTATCTGTGTAGGTACGCCTTCCGATGAGAAGGGGCACACCGACATGACTTATGTCGACGGGGCAGCCGACGACATTGGGCATGCGATTAAAGAACTCGGTCCAGACGCCAAAGCCAAAATCATTGTTGTAAAATCAACCGTGCCGGTTGGGACAACCTTCCGAGTGCGCGATCGGATCAAGGATATCGTTGGAGACATCGAGTTTCATGTTGCGGATAACCCCGAGTTCCTTAAAGAGGGCGATGCGGTGACGGACTTTAATAAGCCAGATCGCGTGGTTGTTGGTGTTGAATCTGAAGCTGTTGGTGAAGTCTTCCGCGATCTATACGATCCATTCGTACGCAACGGCCATCCGATCTTCATCATGGATGTTCTCTCCGCTGAAATGGTGAAATATGCAGCGAACAACTTCTTGGCGACCAAGATTTCATTTATCAACGAGATGGCCAACCTTTGCGAAGCCTACGGGGCAAACATTAATCGTGTTCGCGAAGGCATGTGCTCGGACTCACGCATCGGGCATGCGTTCTTGCATCCTGGCTTGGGCTACGGCGGCTCGTGTTTTCCCAAAGACACACTCGCGTGTATCATGATGGGCGACAAGGCGGGAGTGAACACGCAGCTTTCTAATGCGGTGCATGGCACAAACGAACGCCAACGCAACTTGTTTTTCAATAAAGTGCTCAATCACTTCGGCGGCGAATCTGGTTTGCAAGGCAAGAAGATCGCATACTGGGGATTGGCCTTTAAACCTCGCACCGATGATATTCGCAAGGCTCCAGCCTTAACCCTCGTCCGTAAGGCATTGGGCTATGGTGCGACTTGCACAGGGTTTGATCCGGTGGCAGCCGAGAATGTTGGCAAAGAAATGGGCGATACGATTTCGCTCTTTGACGATATGTATGAATGCTGCAAAGATGCAGACGCATTGATTATCTCGACCGACTGGGCAGAGTTCAAGAGCCCTGATTTCGAGAAACTCGCCAGCGTGATGAAGGGTAAGGTTATCTTTGATGGACGAAACCTCTATCGCCGACAACGGCTCGGCGAACTCGGATTCCATTACTACTCCGTCGGGCGTTCGCCAGTCAAGCCTGTGTAATGCACAGCTAGTCGATAGTTGATAGTGTRTTGAGATGAGAATGCCCAGCGATGATCGAGGTTTGCCTTGTGATATAGCTAAGCTGTCTATGCGACAGATTTTTTGGCGTGCAGTGGGGCTTAAGTCAGTCGCCAAAGATCAGATCGTCAAAAAAGAGATGTCAGCAACCGCAGTTCCCGAGACTTCAATGGCACTCATCGGCGGCGCTATTAGCTGGGTCATATGGGATATATTCGTGAGTTCTATGGTCCAGCCATTGGTTGGAGATCTGATTAATTTGCTTTTGCAGGTTGCTTTTGCGATCGTTGTAGCGATGTGTTTTTGGTTTGTCTTTCTCAATCAGATTCGAAGATGGCGTTTTTCTCAAATCTCCGAGATATTTTTAACCGAAGGATACTGTGCAGCGTGTGGATACTTGCTCGAAGACCTTATCGTTGAGCCTGATGGATGTGTTGTTTGCCCTGAGTGCAACGGAGCATGGAAAAAAGAACGGGTTGGGAATCTACCGATTTCTGGAGACTCTTAACGCGTGTTTCTATGAGATGCAACCTCGTTTTGCAAAGATTGTATATTGGGTATGCCTACACCGACCGACCATCGATCAAACCCATGCAAGGTTGCCCAGTTATCAGCAAGGCAGATTGGGTGGCGAGCTTTGGGCATCCCATTTTTAGCCCGAGATCCGGTCGTTAAAAAAGAGCAACCGAAAACGCTCTTGCTTGAGGTTATCATCGGGTTCGTCGGCTTTGCCATAGGATGGTTCGCTTGGAGCTTGGGAATATCATCATTTACAACTCGATATCTTGGCTCTGCCTTTGACTTTGTCGCTCAATTGTTGTTTGCGACGGTCATTTACTATGTGTTGTGGTATGTGTTCCTTGGATGGGTTCGTAGCCGTAGATTTCGCAGAACTGTGTCCATATATCTCCAGCGTGGTTGCTGCCCTTCTTGTGGGTACACACTCAAGGATTTGAATCCAGAGTCAGATGATTGTGTTCTTTGTCCAGAATGCAACGCAGCATGGAGGCAAGATACGATCGGATTCACCGGTGTCACTTCATCTCGGGCATGATCTCGGTATACTTGTGCTATGTCTAATGCGATGAGTTTTGTTGAGAATGCTGAGTGGCTTGAGTTCGTATCCTTGCTCAATGTCAGTTCGATTGACATGTTCTATGTCGATCCGCCGTTCAATACTGGCAAGAAACAATCGGGGAATGCCGGGTCGTATCAGGATTCTTGGGCGACGACCGATGCGTGGGTTGAGTGGTTTACGGAGCGGATCGCAGCGACGATTCCAAAGATCAAAGAAACCGGGTCGCTCTTGATCCATGTCGATTGGCGAACCTCGCATCGGGTTCGGATGGTGCTTGATCAGCTCTTGGGCGAAGATCGGTTTGTGAATCATCTTGTCTGGCGGTATGGGCTTGGGGGCTCGTCGCCGAGGCGGTTTGCTCGCAAGCATGATGATATTTTGTTCTATTGTATCGATCCCAAGCAGTACTACTTTGAGCCGCCGATGGTGCCGGCGACGAGCAATCGGCTCAAGGGGAAGCTCAAGAAGGCGACCGATGTGCTTGATATCCCGACACTCAACAACATGGCCGACGAGCGTGTTGGGTATCCGACGCAGAAGCCGTTGGCACTTCTTGAGTTGTTGATCGGTGCGTGTTGTCCAGCGAATGGTTTGGTCTATGACCCATGCTTTGGCTCTGGCACAACACTCGTCGCTGCGAAAAAAACTGGTCGACGATATTGCGGGTGTGATCAGAACCCTCAGGCGGTCAAAGTTGCGCAATCCAGGCTTGCCGAGATCGATTAAAAAGGCACAAGGCCCGAATGCTCATGAGCATCAGGCCTTGTACCAAGAGGGGGCTAAGAAAAAGGATGGTGTCGTTTTGTAGATTAGCGTCTGCGCCGAGTCGCCAAAAGGCCGCCGATCGAGAGCATGGCCAGTGATGAAGGTGTTGGGATCAGTGCGACATTGTCGAGATCGAAATCGACAATGAACGGGGTAGTTACGCCATCAGGGCGAGCAACCGAGACCTGAAGATTACCCACAGCCTCCATAACACTGTTGTAGAAATCGAGTGTTGGTGGGCCTTCGAGGGTGATCAAAGGATTCGAGAAATCGAGATCGAAGGAGAGCGTGACCCACTCGCCGCCCATGACTGCATGGGTGAGTTCGACATCGAGCCCTGGGAAGTTGTTCGAGCTTGCTACACGCAATGCAACTTCAAGATCGACATCTGCGTGATGGCGGAAGTCGAACGAGATCTGTGTGATCCCGCCTGCAAGGTAGTTGCCGACGAACGCATCGCTTGAGGCGTCGAAGTTGTCTTCGCCACGGAATACGCTGAGCCCGAATGGGCCGGCACTGTTCAGGTCGGCGGTTGATGAGATATATGCGCTGCCATCGAGTGCGCCGCTGGCAACATGACCAGGAGCGGTGAACGAACCTTGAAGCCAGTTACTGGCACCGGTCTCAAAGGTCTCGGTGAATGAAGCTACGCCAGCCATTGAAAGAGTTGAAGCGGCTGCGAGTGTGGTGATGAGGATTGTTTTCATTGTGTACTCTCTGTGAAATTTGCTCTGATGCAGGAACAACGCGCATCAATAAACAAAGGGGTGTGTTGTGGATTAACCGTTCGAAAAAGCCATGAGGAACGCGGAAACATCGAAGAAGTTCAACAGGCAGTCGCCGTTGATATCTGCATCGAGATTGCCCGCGCTGAAGTCGTTGAGGAAAGTGGATACATCGAAGAAGTTGAAGAAGCCATCCGCGTTGTAGTCGCCAGCAGAGCCGATGCGAACGCGTAGGGTGAGCGTTGGTGTATAGCCAAAGATTTGTGCAATCGGGTTCTCGCGTGTGTACCAGAATGGATAGTTGATATCCCCTGTGCCGCCGCCGGTTCCGCCGCTTGCTGAGTGAAGCGAGGAGACCATGAACCGGACTTCGCCCAGAGATAGACCATCAGCAAGATACGCCTGCACCGATGGGTCGCACATATTCACATCAAACGAGTAGGTGGTATCAACTGGAACAAACTCGCCCAAGGCGACCGTGTCGAGTTGCCCAATCGCCAATGGCGTCGGATCAAACTCTTGTTTGAGGTTGTTGGATATATCAACTGGGGTGGTATCCACAGGGAAATAGGCGGCGAAGGCGTTGCGAGATTCTTGGGTAGGCTCGACGCTCGGGGTGCCACCAAAGACGGTGAACTCGCCGAAGGTGGTTTGGTCATATCCATTGCGATAGCCAACGGCCCACAGATGCACCGGGCGGCCAAGATCCAGATCAAGCGATTCGTCGAGATCGAGATAAGTATCGTGTGTGTCGTAGGTATCGTCATACTTAAACTCATCGCCGTTTGAGTTGGTGATGGTGATGGTTGCAGAAAGGACGCGATATTCGGATGGATCGAGATCGGCAAGCACATCATTGAATGTTTCAAACCCGAGCAGAAGCTGGGCGTCGTGATCATCAAAGCCTTCGATTTCGATGGCGCCAAAGGTGGATGCTGAGAGTCGGTTTCCGGGCGAGCCGTTGAATGGATAGTTCCAACGATCAAGCGAAGGTGCCGCGTAGTTGATTTCAATCAGCTGAGTCTGCCCGTTGGCAGTGCCGGCAATTGCTCCAATCAGAACGGTCATCAGTTTCGATTGGTTGGAAGAAAGAGAGATCATTGGTCGTCCTTTCGTGTACTTGGGAGAGAAAATACTGTAAATCAGGATTTGTGCCTGTATGGCAGAAGTTGCCGTCTATACTTGAGAGTCAGTCGCAGTTAGAGAAGTATAAGCGTGAATTAACTGAGATCGAGTCTCATTCGCAAAAATATTCGGCCGATACAAATACATCGACTCGCAGCACAAAGAAAGACTGGTGAACAATGGAACGGGGTCAGCAGATCACCCAAAAGCAGGTACAGCAGCACGCTTCTCAAGGCTCAGGCTCAAGCCGAGCGGGCTTTACTCTTATCGAGTTGCTCGTGGTGATTGCGATCATCGCATTGCTCATCGGCATCCTTCTGCCCGCGCTTGGGCATGCTCAGACCACAGCCAGAGCGGTCAAAGAACAATCCGGCATGCGCCAGACCATGCTCGCTTACACCATGTACTCCAACGATAACCGCGACAAGTTACTCACCGGGTTCCCAGACAACACCATCTGGAATCGGATGGTTGATCGAGGAACCGATCCCAAAGATTTTAATGGCGAAGACCTTGGGCAAACCATTGGCTCACGCTATCCCTGGAGGCTCATCTCCTACTTCGACGGTAACTTCGATGCGCTTTATCAAGATTCTCGCGTGGTCGAAATGCTTGGCGAAGCGATGGGTGCCCATACCAACTCGGGCGCAGACCATACCTTGCGCTATGTGATCAGCCTCTATCCATCGTTCGGACTCAACTCCTACTTCGTTGGCGGCGGGGCACCTGGCGATCCGATCCCGTTTAGCGAAATCGGTAGGCGGGTCTTCGGGAAGTTCCACATTTCAAAGATGTATGAGCCTCGACGCACCAGCAATCTGATGGTGTTCTCTTCAGCGAGAGACCTTGCAAGCCCTTCGCTTTTATCAGGATACGGCGTGGTGGAGGGGTCATTTATTGTCAAGCCTCCATATTTGTACTCGACGAGCGGGCGTCGGTGGGAAGATACCTATAACGAACACGCCGAGGTTCCAGAGCATAACTCCGGGCGGGTATCCTTGCGATACAACGGCACCGGCATCGCAGGTATGCTCGATGGGCACGCGGAACAGTGGGACTGGGACGAGTTCAATGACATGCGGCATTGGGCAGACCAAGCGACCAACCCTGAGTGGGTGATCGAACCACGCTTGCCATAGCGTATAGAAATACTCTTCTTTCTTGATTGGACGGGCTTGATGCCCGTCTTTTTTCATTGCGGATGAACCTATCCTCCCACACYAWGAGCGATACCGATTCCAAAATATCAGACCTGATCAACGAACTCACCTGGCGCGGGCTGGTCAAGGACTGCACCGATGCCGACGGGCTGCGCAAGCACCTGAGCGATCCKAMMRMWKCGCCACGCAAGATATAYGCCGGGTTCGATCCCACSGCKGATTCGCTCACCATCGGCAACCTCGTCCCGATCATGCTGTTGGCTCATGTCAAGCGAGCCGGGCATACGCCAGTCGTCGTCATGGGCGGCGGCACCGGGTTGATTGGTGATCCATCGGGCAAGAGCGCAGAGCGCATGATGATGACCGATGAACTGGTCGATCAGAATGTCAAATCCCAAGAGCCGATCTTCGCCAACATCCTCGGCGACGARGGCACSGAYTACATCTCCCTSAACAACAACGACTGGCTSRGCAAAATMTCCTACATCGAAGCCYTSCGYGACATCGGCAAACATTTCAGCGTCAACATGATGATGCAGAAGGAATCSGTRAARGATCGGCTCAACAACCGCGAGCAGGGGATCAGCTAYACCGAGTTTTCCTACATGATCCTGCAAGCGTACGACTTCGCSCAYCTYTWYGAGCAYGARGRTGTCACTGTSCARCTCGGCGGGAGYGATCAGTACGGGAATATWGTWGYSGGTKKRGATTTGWTWMRGAAACGAGCAGATCATCACCAGTCATTGAAAGGGAATGAATTTAAAAAAGAGATCGGCAAGTTGGAGGACAGGGAAGAGGCTGATAAATGGAAAAGAAATTTTGTGCCTCAAACACAGTTGTTTGGAAATGAGCGGTCTGATTCGCCAACTCAATTGGAGATAAATGAGTTGCTCGCAAGTGATTTTACTTATCTGTCAGAAGAGTTTCGAAATGCGCTTGCTCAATCAATGAAGGCGACCATACAGCATAGTGAATCAAGAAATACATATGGATTAGTAGCCCCCCTCGTCTCCAAAGCCGACGGTGGGAAGTTTGGGAAGACTGAGACCGGCGCGGTCTGGTTGACAGCCAATCGCACTTCGCCTTACGCGTACTACCAGTTCTGGCTCAACAGCTCCGACGAAGATGCGGCCAACTGGATCAAGGTGTTTGCATTCCTCGGGCAGGCTACGGTTGAAGGGTTGATCGCTCGGCACAGTGAAAACCCAGGCAAGCGTGAACTCCAGCGGACACTGGCTCAAGAAGCGACGACGATCTTGCATGGCGAAGATGCGATGAAGAATGCCGAGGCTGCGGGCAAGGCATTGTTCAGCGGCGAGATAAGTTCACTCGATGCCCAAACCATGCTCGAAGTCTTCGCATCCGTCCCAACCACTGAGCATGCCAAGGCGGATCTCGCTGACGGTGTGGACATGGTCGAGATGCTCAAGGCGTGCAACCTTGCATCATCGAACCGTGAAGCCAAAGAGTTCCTCAACGAAGGCTCCGTAAAAATCAACGGCGAGAAGATAGACCTCGCGACCAAACTCACCGAATCGCATCTGCTCCATGACAGCTATATCGCCATCCGCCGCGGCAAGAAGAAGTGGCACATGACCAAGTGGGCATGAGTGATCTTTCGCCTCCCCCGGGCCTCCGGGGGAGGTGTCGAA
>NVSM01000057.1 GCA_002401225.1 bacterium | reverse complement strand
GAACATCAAGATCGCACCCGCAGTTGCCGCCTTGGGGAATATGGACGAGTTCGTCGAATGCGTTGATTAACATCGCCCGACACACCGGAGGCGACAGCGAAGCACACAACAATCCATGATACCGACGCATCGGTACGCCCGCGATCGACCCCATCGCGAACCCACCAAGCCCGTCGGGGAGTACCCATTCGGTATCGAACCCAAAGCCGGCAGCATCGACAGCTTCGCCATAGCGGAAGTTGGCTGCCCAAATGGGGAGTTCATTTGGCAGGGTATCGGGCGTGTTGGATGAAGTTTTTGAGGCCATTGTATAAAGAGGATAGCAAGATCAACGCCCGAGGTAGACAGAGCACCACCAGCATGGGATACTCTCCCATGGAGACCACCCCAAAATCGCAATCGAATCCAGTTTCATCAAATCCAGTTTCGTCAAAGATCGTCATGGAAGGGATTACCTTCGATGATGTGCTGCTGATCCCGCAGGCGTCCAATGTGATGCCCGCGACAGCCGACACCTCGACACGATTGACCAAAGATATCACGCTCAATATCCCATTGGTCTCTGCGCCGATGGACACGGTCACCGAGTCAGAACTTGCCATTGTGCTCGCCCAAGAAGGCGGAATCGGGATTATCCACAAGAATCTCTCGATCGAAGCCCAAGCCCGCGAGGTCGTCAAGGTCAAGCGATCTGCCAATGGCGTGATTACCGACCCGATCACCCTTGGCCCGGACGATACCGTCAGCCGAGCGATTGATCTGATGCACGAATACAATGTCTCCGGGTTTCCGATTACCGAAGATGGTGCGAGTGATTTGCGATCCAAAGGCACACTCGTCGGTATCCTCACCCGACGCGATCTCAAGTTTGCCCATGACTTGAGCACCCCGATTCGTGAGATCATGACCAGCGAACAACTCGTCACCGCGCCCGAAGGCACGACGCTGGCGCAGGCTGAGGGGATATTGAATCAACTCAAGGTCGAGAAGCTCCTGCTCGAAGACGGCGCGGGCAACCTTGCCGGGCTGATCACCATGCGTGATATCGAGCGTCAAAGCCAGTTCCCCAACGCATGTGTCGATGCCCGTGGCCGATTGCGTGTCGGGGCAGCCGTCGGACCAAACCAGATGGATCGTGTCGCAGCGTTGATCGAAGCCGAGGTCGATGTGATCGTGGTTGATACCGCACATGGACATTCGGGAGCCGTGATTGATGCGGTCAAAGAGATCAAAGCCAAATACGACATCGGCGTGATCGCGGGCAACATCGCCACCGCCCAAGCCGCGATTGCACTCGCCCAAGCGGGTGCCGATGCGATCAAGGTCGGGATTGGTCCTGGTTCGATTTGTACAACTCGGGTAGTCACCGGGGTTGGCATGCCTCAGATCACCGCGATCATGAACGCGGTCGAGGGATTGGCGAGCATTGGATCGGATATCACCATCATCGCCGATGGCGGGATTCGGCTCAGTGGCGATATCGCCAAAGCCATCGCAGCAGGCGCCCATTGTGTGATGATGGGATCGCTCTTTGCTGGGCTTGATGAATCGCCGGGTGAGTTGGTGATCTCTGGTGGTCGGCGTTTTAAGAGCTATCGCGGGATGGGCTCGGAAGGCGCGATGAACAATGGATCGGCCGATCGGTATCGCCAGGCGGATAAGTTGGCTTCGCTCACCAAAGGGCCTCAGAAGTTTGTGCCTGAAGGGGTGGAAGGCTTGGTCGCGTATCGAGGCACTTTGGCCGAGTTTGTGTATCAGCTTGTCGGCGGGATGCGATCGGCGATGGGGTACTGTGGGTGCCCGACGATCGACAGCCTTCGCACCGATGCTCAGTTTGTGCGGGTTTCGGGCGCGACGATCATCGAAAACCATCCTCACGACATCAAGATCACGAAAGAATCGCCAAACTACACGATGGACCGGATTTGAGCCCCAAAACGCGAGTTTGTAAAACCCAATAGCCGATGAACCCAACAACGGTTAGGCCAGTATAATACGCTGGTACGATTATCCAATGGAGTAGATCATGAACATGTTGCAATCACGAAACCCGGCCATGAAAATCCTCGCAACCGAACGAGCGTTCGGAGCAGAGGACGCCAAAGTCATGACCCTGGGAGGCACGATCAATGCCACCTGTATTCTCCTCGCGATTGTCGCAACCGTTGGCATCCTTGTGTGGCAAAGGCTCAACTCCATCTGGCTCACAAACGAAGGCAACTTCCCTGGTTGGATCATGCCTTTGATCATTGGATCACTGATCGCCACCTTGGTCTTGTCGTTTGTGATCTACCGCAATCCCAAGTCTGCTCGATTCGTCGCCCCCGTCCACGCCGCCCTTGAGGGCGCGGTCGTTGGTGCGTTTAGTTTCTATCTCCCGATCGTCTATGCCCCGATGACTGAAGGCGTATTGACCACCAACCCGACAGCGACCATCGCTGCCCAATCTGCCTTGGCGACCGTCATGGTTGCTGGGACAATGCTCTTGGGCTATGCCACCGGCGTGCTTCGTGTTGGTGATAAGATGCAGAAGTTCATCATGCTCGCAGGCGCAGCACTTGGCGGCTATGTCATGATCCTCTACCTGATGCGCTTCATCGGGTTCGGCGGGCTCTGGAACGGCTTTGCCGATTCTGGCCCGATGGGAATTGGATTCAGTGTGCTGGTGATTGGCTTGGCGWSKTTGTTCTTGCTKCTGGATTTYMAGTACATCGANANGAAKGNNTYGAMGCCSGGGCACCSAAGTACATGGAATGGGTCGGCGCATGGGGATTAATGATCACCCTGGTCTGGCTCTACATCGAAATCTTGAGATTGCTGAGCAAGCTGCAATCGCGGGATTGATTGACCATTTATCATGAACTTAAAAAAGCCCGAAGCATTACGCTTGGGGCTTTTTTTATATCACAGATCATTCGAACTGAATTATATCGAGCTTCACACCATCTTGTTCGAAACACATACTGGCAAGTTTGCCTGATAAATATAGCGTCCTGCTCGGCAATCGTTGTAAATGCTCATTTTCAATCCGCTCACCATCCCACTCTTTTGAAAAACCGATTGATCCACACATTTCATTCTCGATCGATTTAGGGTACACAATGCGTACAGGGTGATCGCAGTCATTGTAAAACCCAGACAGCAAACATTTTTTGCATACCTCGTTGAAATCGATACCTGTTGAAGCAATGTCCCTTTTGGGAAACTCAACCCCATTGCGTAAAACCACCCACTCACCGCCGTTTTGAGATAAGACTATTGGGTTCTCTGTAGCCACTGATTCAGGTAATACTTCTCTACGAAAAAACCATTCGCCTGAGTTTGTGTGAAGTACCATTTCAGACTCATCTGGAAGCAAATCACATTCGGGCAAATCCAGATACTTCGCCGGCACACCGCACGCTGAACATTCACCCTGGCTGATGTCCCGCATCAGTTTCAAATCATCGCACACTATCCCTGCAACTACACTGACGGCAACCCAACTTGCCGATTCAATCTCTTGCCTGCTATATTGAATCCTCGAAAAACACAATATCATTGGATCATGGCCTTTAAGCCTTTGATCAAAAACTGCTCGCTGCTGTTTTCCTGCGTCCCCTGAAAAGTCGAAAGTCAAAGAATGTTTCGTGGACATGATTGGCGTCATGCCATCGAAGACACCCGCATCCACCAGATCACTTAATCGAGTCCCCATCGCTTTTCCTGAGATGAATACGCGTTCGWCATACACTGGCATTACACTGCTCCAAGTTGTGATTATCACACATTGAACAAGAAGTTGCAGACATCGGCGTCGTGCATGGTGTAGCCCTTGCCTTCGACGCGCATCTTGCCGGCTTCTTTGATCGCCTTCTCGCTCTTGTGCTCGACGAGATCATCGACACTGAAGCATTCGACGCGGATGAAGCCTTTTTCAAAGTCCGTATGGATCACGCCGGCGGCCTGAGGCGCCTTGCACCCGATCGGGATCGTCCATGCACGGACTTCTTTTTCGCCTGCGGTGTAGTAGGACTGATACCCAAGCARGTTGTACGCMGCGCGGGCGAGCTTGCCSAGGGCTGGYTCGTTCATRCCCATGTCGGCGAGCATCTCGATCTTGTCTGCTTCGTCGAGTTCTGAAAGCTCGGATTCGATTTGGGCACAAACCGGCACCATCACGGCACCGACAGACTCGGCGTGTTCACGAACTTTGACAGCCAGTGGGCCTTCRCCRTTTGGATCRTYWTCRGARACATTRGCGATGTACAGAATTGGCTTSGTSGTAATCARCCCGAGCATATCGCGTGCTTTGAYSAGATCWGGATCGYTGAGTTCCAATGCACGGGCTGGYTTTTGKGCTTCGARGAYYGSATCGAGGAGTYCGATGAYCTTCATGCGTGCGATCGCRTCGCGGTCGCCACTTTTGGCGTTGCGYCGGGCTTTGGAYGCTGCGYTTTCGAGCTTCTGCATATCRGCMAGGATSAGTTCGAGTTCGATGATCTCGATATCRCGGAGCGGATCGACKGAGCCTTCGACATGGGTGATGTCTTCGCCGCCGGGKGCTGAYTCRAAGCAGCGRACGACCTGGATGATCGCATCRACATCTTTGATGTGCCCRAGRAACGCGTTGCCTTTKCCTTCRCCRGTKGATGCMCCYTTGACRAGCCCGGCGATATCGACGAGTTCGAGGATCGCGGGGATGATCTTCTGKGTYTYRATATGCTCTTGGATGATGCCMAGRCGMGGATCGGGGATCGGRACRACCCCGAYRTTCGGATCGATSGTCGCRAAKGGGTAGTTKGCAGCCAACGCGCCCGCGTTGGTCAGYGCGTTGAAGAGGGTTGATTTACCGACATTGGGAAGCCCAATAATTCCTGCTTTCATCGTGAATCTCCGTGGATAGCTGTCCAATCTGCTGATCTGGTCAGATTGGCATGGATCATAGGCGATTCGCCCAAGCGATATGAACCGTTGAAAAACCTAATCCACGCGTGTTCTCGGTCGTTTTGGCTGTCAACAAAGAGCGATAACCTCGTAATCAACACACCCATCATCCATAGGATGTTTTCCCTATCCCCAGAGCGAGGGATACTCAAGCAAACACGAATGCGTGTCGAATAGGAGCAGGGGAGTTTGTTCTCTGGTTTTCCAATCATCTCTTTCAGGGTGATGAGTAGATCAAAGAACAAACAACAGGAAAACGATGTAGACGGCAGGGAAAATACATGAGTTTAATCGAATCTGATCTTGCCAACGCACTCGAACAAGCCGGCGGGGCTGTGTTGATCACAGACACCCAAGGACGCATTGTCTATGTAAACTCGACCTTCAGCAAGACCACCGGGTACACCCTCGAAGAAATCAAAGGCAAGAACCCGTCGATTCTCCAAAGCGAAAAGACCGACCGAGCCGTATACAACGATCTTTGGCAGACCATTCGCGAAGGAAAAATCTGGAGCGGGCGGATTCTAAACAAACGCAAGCCTCAGCTCCCGATGCGTATCGCAGGCGGGAACCCTCGCCAAGAAGACAATGAATASTGGGCCCAGCTCACCATCACCCCGATCTACAACGATGCTGGCGAGGTCTATCTCTATGCGGCGATCCACCAAGATATCTCGGCACAAATCGAGGTTGAATCGATCCTCGACTTTGATCGCATCGGCGCACAGGCACGCGCACAGATCGCGAGTGTGCTGCAAGAAAGCACGCCATTGTATGAACGGGTGAACGAAACGCTCKAAATTCTTTCGAGTCTCGAAGAACTGCACATCGAAAACAAGTGTGGCATCTTCATCGCCAACGAAGAACGAACACATCTCGACATGTTCGCCATGCACGGCAAGTTCTCCCAAGAGTTTATTGACCGCGAGAAGCAGATTCCGTTCGGAAACTGCTTGTGCGGGCGGTCTGCGATCTCAGGAGAAATCATCATCTCGGACGATTGTTTCTGCGACGAACGACACGAAAACACAYTCGTCGGCATGACCCCACACGGGCACTACATCATCCCATTGCGTGTCAATGACACCACCATCGGGGTGATGTTCCTGTATACTCAGGTTTTTCCAAGCCGAAACCAGACACGGATCGACATGCTTGAAAATGTTGGGCACCTGATTGCTCAAGCGATCAAGAACGATCAGATCGAGCAACGGATCATCGAAGCCTCAGACGCCGCCAAGGCTTCATCAATGGCGAAGAGTGAGTTCTTGGCAAACATGAGCCATGAGATCCGTACGCCGCTCAATGGGATTTTGGGCTTTACCGACATGCTCTTGCGTGATGACGAGCGGACGACTGAAGCCGATCGCGACGAATGGCTCGGGGTCATCCAATCCAGCGGCAAGCATCTGCTCCAGCTTATCAATAACATTCTCGATCTCTCAAAGGTCGAGTCTGGCGAGATTGATCTGGAGATGGTGCCTTGCGATCCGATGAACACACTCGCAGACCTTGCTTCGGTGATGCGAATACATGCAACCGACAAGATGATCAAACTCAATATTGAGAGTTCTGGGCGATTGCCTAAATCCATTATCACTGATCCGACGCGGTTTCGTCAGATCCTGACCAATCTTGTCGGCAACGCGATCAAGTTTACGGAATCTGGCTCGGTCACCATGCGCACTCGGCTCAAAGAAACTGGAGCCGATGAGATGTCGCTTATCATCGAGATTGTTGATACTGGAATGGGAATCCCCGATGGAAAACTTGAATCGATCTTTGAGCCTTTCTCGCAAGCGGATAGTTCGATCACCCGCAACTTTGGCGGCACCGGGCTTGGGCTGACCATCAGCCGAAACCTGGCGATGGCGATGGGTGGCACGCTGTGCGTTTCGAGCATCGAGGGCGTTGGATCAACCTTTGTGATCTCATTGCCTGTTGGCAAAGCAAGCGAGATTGAGTTCCAAGATGGTTTTCAGAGTGAATCTATCCGAGGCGAGCGTCCAAAAGCAAACAAAAAATCTGCCGACAATCGGCTCGATGGGCATGTGCTTCTTGTTGACGATGGACAAACCAACCGACAGCTGATTCGCTTGATCCTCAAACGAGCCGGCGCAAAGGTAACGACTGCGAATGACGGGCAAGAAGGCTTTGACCTGGCAACGAAGACCAACTTCGATCTGATCCTGATGGACATGCAGATGCCGATCATGGATGGGTACACCGCATCAACCAAGCTGCGTGAGCACGGCGTCACCACCCCAATCATCGCACTCACCGCCAGCGCCATGACACGCGACCGCGAACGATGTCTCAAAGCGGGGTGCAGCGACTACCTGACCAAGCCGGTGGATATTGAAGAGTTAATCGACCACGCTGAACAATGGATGAAGAACCCGAACGGGCTTACCCAATCTGTAGACGAAACTGACGCTACCCAAGGCTCTCTTGAGAACAGCCCCGCGTTGGTGTCCACGCTGCCTATGGATGATCCAGAACTCCGCGAGATCGTGCTGAGTTATATTCAAACGCTGCCTCAACAGATTGCAGATATTGAAAAAGCACACGACAACAAGAACTTCACACACCTCTCCAAGATCCTCCACAAACTGATCGGCTCTGGAGGCATGGTCGGTCTTGACCCATTGACTCATGCAGCGGTCGAGCTCGAAGAATGTGTGATTGCTCAAGAGTTTGAGCAGATCTCCCAAGCAATTGCCCAACTCCGCCAGATCACCGCCCGGGTTGAGCAGGGCGCGAGAGAACTGCCTCCGATCGAGACTCCACTTTCTTAAAACACGCCTTCATAATAATCATTGCCAACACCCCCGTGCTGACCATATAGTTCTCCCAGTCGCATCCGTAGCTCAGCTGGATAGAGCAATGGTTTCCTAAACCATAGGTCGGAGGTTCGAGCCCTCTCGGGTGCGCTTTGAGTAAACAGCAACCATCCAAAGAGCCTACCCCCGCGCTCCCCGATCGTGGGCATGTGTTGACCGAGCAACGAAACGATCGCTCGGCGGGGCTTGATGCGTGTTCGACAATCGAATGCCTACGGATCATCAATGATGAGGATCAGCGGATCGCGCAGGCGGTCCGGGATCAGATTGAACACATTGCAGCGATCACCGATCTGGTCATCACTGCGATCCAAGCTGGCGGTCGGCTGATCTATCTCGGCGCTGGCACCAGCGGCCGACTCGGGGTACTTGATGCTTCAGAGTGTCCCCCGACCTTTCAGACAGATCCCAAAACCATCGTCGGGATCATCGCTGGGGGCGATCGCTCATTACGCAAATCGTCTGAATCCAAAGAAGATGTCCCAACGGGTGCGCACGACGAACTCGATCAACTCAAGATCAACAAGCATGATGTCGTGCTTGGGATCGCAGCGGGCGGGACGACTCCCTATGTACTCGGCGGGGTTGAGTATGCCAAATCGATGGGATCAAACACCGGCTTGCTCACCTGCACACCAATCGACAAGCCGAGTTGGTGTGATGTATTGATCGCGATCGAGACCGGGGCTGAGGTATTGACCGGATCGACCCGTATGAAGGCTGGCACCGCGACGAAAATGGCRCTCAACATGATCACCACCAGCGCGATGGTTGGGCTCGGCAAAAGCTATTCCAACATGATGGTCGATCTGCGAGCAACCAACGACAAGCTCAAAGACCGGGCAGCCCGGATTATCATGCAGATCGCTGATGTAGATCGAGAACGAGCCTTCGAGCTTTTGAAAAACGCTGACCATTGTGTCAAACCCGCGATTGTCATGCACACGCAGGGCGTGTCCTATAGCGATGCGTGCGAACTGCTCGCCCAACAGAACGGGCACCTCGGACGGATAATCGAACGGGCAATCGGAGAACGGCCATGAGCCTACAAAAACTTGTCGGCTCGATGCTGATGTTCGGATTTGAGGGCGGTTCACTCGCTGAAAAACAAACTCGGACAGATATCGCAGAACTCAAAGCGATTGGCGTACGGGGCGTGATCCTGTTCGATCATGATCTCAAAGCCAATGGCCCGCGCAACATCCAATCACCCAAACAACTCGCCAAACTCATCGAAGACCTCCGCAACGAGCTGGGATCTGATCTGATTATTGCGATCGACCAAGAGGGCGGCGCGGTCGCTCGGCTCGACAAGCACAACGGGTTCCTGCCCACGATCAGCGCAGTCGAGTTTGGGACCATGCTCGARATCGACCAGGTCCAATACGCACACAAACAGGCGAACCAGCTTGCCAAGCTCGGGATCAATCTCAACTTTGCACCCTGTGTCGATCTCGCACTCAAGCCTGGATCGCCGATTATTGCGGGCAAAGAGCGGGCGTTTGGAGTTGCTCCTAGCGAGGTCATTGATTGTGCGCACAAAGTGATTGATGCGCATCAGCAGGCAGGGATCGGATGCTGTATCAAGCATTTTCCGGGGCATGGATCGTCGCTGATGGATTCGCACCTTGGACTTTGCGATATTACTAACTCGCATATTGATCATGAGACAGAAGTCTTCAAACAGTTAATCACACGATTCAACACGCAGATCGCGGTGATGACCGGGCACTTGATGCACACAATTATCGACCCTGCTTTGCCCGCATCGCTTTCGAAACAACACACCACTCAAATGCTTCGCAAAGAACTCGGATTCGAAGGCGTGGTGATTACAGACTCACTTGATATGCGCGCGATCCGCGATCATTTCGGCGAAGGAGATTCCGCAGTGCATGCGATCAATGCGGGCGCGGATCTGATTCTCGATGGGTTCAATGCACCGGGGTATCGCCAGGGGGGTGGGCCGACGCGGATAGCGGGTGCGATTTTGAACGCTGCCAAACAGGGCGAGATCGAAGATCCTGAACAACGATTTGTGGAATCTTGCGATCGGCTCGATCTGTTCTTTGCTCACGCAACAGCGGATTAACTCTCCGATAACAGTCTATTTATGCCTGTTTCTGGGCGTTTTTTGGTATGATCATGCAAATCATTGGCAGGCAGGGCACTCTTGTGGTCGGTTAGAGAGTGTTATGGCAATACAAAAAAAGAACTCGATCGGAATCCTCGCAATTGGTGCTGCCCTTGTGCTTCTTACGGGGTGTGGTGAAGGCAGATATGGAGCTGCGGGCGCGTGGGATTGGACGCCTCCAACGATGCTGGCGCAGAATCCTGCCCAGCCAATCAACGCTGCACCGCTCAACACATCGCCGGCCGGCCATTCAGGCTCGAGCAGCGCGGTGATTGTGCCGCCCGGGCGTGCGAACGCGGGGCAATATGCGTACTCGAATCCGATGAATCCAGAATATGATCGACGCGATGAATCGATGAGCATCCGATCGAGCGAGACCTATCTCTCGATGGGYTGGCCCGAAGCCCCGCGTGCATCGCTGGACAATCAGCGTACTTTTTATACCAGCGACGACCCGAATCGGTATGTGTACCCTTCGACTACGCCTCGTGAGCGATACCACACATCGCATGGCTCGTACAACAACCGWSKMGWKRWGSSTCGANRYSWYSGYMKTYKSYTGYMKWWCYMMGATYRSMYRWYCYKWMKCKWKCRASGCGACTATCGCCGCGATAGCCATTAACGATCACGCTGAATAGATGTTGAGTGTTCAAAAAAGGAGGAGGCCGACCCGTCAAACGGATCGGCCTCACACCAACACCAACATGCACCGTGAATATTAATCGTAAATCGCAGAGACCGGAGGGAGCTCGACTGATCTCAGCTGAAGTGTCGTTTCGATTCGGAAGTTTGAACCCCGGTAACGACGCTCGGCGTGGAAGATATCGAGCGAGTAGGTCCGCCCGTCATCGAGCCAATCCAAACGATCGAGATCAAGGAACTGCTCACGCTTGGGGTGAAGCCCGCCGAGGTCAACGACGAGTTTACCGTCGATGAATACCCATACATCATCGTCGCCGGTGAACTTAAACACCTGCCCGGTTTGTGCGTGGAAAGTAAACTGTGTATTGATTTCGGTCGTGAAGTGGTAGTTTCGATCATCTCGGAAGTTACCGAGCAGCTCGCCGTTGATTGGGAGGAACCATCCACCGGATTGATGTTCGGTATCAACCGCACTATCGAACACGAATCGGTCGGTACCTTCGACGCGATGAAGCGTGAGGGTGATATTCTTTGAGAGGTTAATCCCTGGAACATCGGTGTACCACTGATCGAATGCTTCTGAAGAGGTCAGCCCGTTGCCGCTGCCGCCCGCTGCGATCCGCCCTGCGATATCACCCTGGTCTGGGTCATATGACGAGGGGTTGATGTTTCGACCTGAGCTATCTTTGAACTCTGTCTTGATGGTGAACCCACGGAGGTTGCCCGAGGAAACGGGCTTGCCGTTGTCGCCGAGGTACTCGGAAACGAGCCCGACGGTGCTTGTACCACCAAAGGATTCGAAGTCTGGATGCCCGCCAGCAGCACCGCTCGCATACGGGCGGAAGTCACGGATCGTACAATCAAGTACGAGTGTGTCCGAGTTRCTGCTCGCTGAAGAGCTATTTTCGGTGGCGTTTTCGTTTTCGGTGCCTTCTTCAGCAGAAGCGACCGAGACGAATCCGACGCTGCCGGCCATGAGCATGATGGCACCGATGTTGGTGAGTCGTTTGAGATATTGGCTTGAKTGTGTTTGACGATCCATAGTGAACTCCCGCAGCGTTCTTGGCTGCTCTCCCCCGAAACAAAAACGCTTAGTGATCCGTTGCGACGCTCGCAACGGATTGATCAGATGCGGATACAACCGCAGTCCCGATCGAAAAGACCATGGAAATCGCTGAGGCAGCAATCGCCGCGATCAGGAGTCCTTGCATGAGTCGGTTTGTTTGTTCCGAGTCCTGCGTGTTCTCAATGTGTTGGCTTGCTGTGGTCATTGGTGCCACTCCGTTTGCATGTTGTTTGCCCGTTCCATCCGCCGAGGATGATTTGGGCTTTGTGTTACCTTGAACATCCATTTCCCAAGGAGCGAATGCCACACAGAGGGGGTGAGAATTGCGCGATCTTGTGTGGGTTATACGGCTTGGGCAAAAAAGCTCGGTTGTATGGGCATATTTATCTCTGAACGCCAAAGTCTTATGGATGACCGATTTGCGAGTTTTGAGGGGGGGTTGGCCGATAGCTTGTCTAGATGCTGTGCTTGGATCGACTCTCATGGAGGATCTGGGTGTGGTACACTCCCTCACGAACCGTTCTTTTTGGAGGCCTATGGGCTATGGATGTATTTGTCATCGAAGGTGGACGCAAGCTCTCGGGCTCGCTTCGGATCAAAGGCTCGAAGAACGCCGCACTGCCTTTATTGGCAGCGACCTTGCTCACCGATGAGCCTGTGACCCTCCGCGATGTGCCCGATTTGTCGGATATCCGCAATATGTACCGGCTGCTGGGTGAACTTGGGGTCGAGGTTGTCCCGGAAACGGACAGCGAGATCCCCTCGGTGCATCTCAAGGTGACGGATGACTCCAATCATCATGCCCGCTATGACATTGTCAAGACCATGCGAGCGAGCATTTGCGTGCTTGGGCCGATTTTGGCCAAACGCGGGCATGCACGGGTCTCGATGCCTGGTGGATGTGCGATCGGACAGCGTCCGGTGGATCTGCATCTGCGTGGGCTTGAAGCCTTGGGCGCGAAGATCACGCTTGAGGGCGGGGACATTGTGGCGAAGGTGCCTCAGTCTGGAAGATTGATTGGCGCTACCGTGTTTTTGGGTGGGCCTTTCGGCTCGACCGTGCTTGGCACCGCCAATGTGATGTCGGCAGCGACACTCGCGCAAGGAACGACCATTATCGAATGTGCTGCGTGCGAGCCTGAGATTGTGGATCTGGCAAACATGCTTATTGGGATGGGCGCGAAGATCACCGGCGCAGGATCGCCAAGGATCACGATCGAGGGAGTCGAAGAGCTTGGAGGCGTGGATCATACGATTATCCCTGACCGGATCGAAGCGGGTACCTTTATGTGTGCTGCTGCGATTACGAACTCGACCCTCACCCTGACCAACTGCCCGCTCGATGCGATGATGTCGGCGACCGATCGGCTCGAAGCGATTGGGGTTCATATTGACCCAACGGATCAGGCTCAGACTGCTGACCCGCTTCGACGCACCTGTACGGTGTCGGCGACTGGATCGCTTAAGCCGATTCAGATCACGACCCAGCCTCACCCTGGATTCCCGACCGATTTGCAGGCTCAGTTCATGGCGTTGTTGTGCTTTGCGGATGGCAACTCGGTGATTACCGAAAAGATCTTCCCTGAACGGTTCTTGCATGTCGCCGAGCTAACTCGAATGGGCTCTTCGATCCATCGTCATGGAACGACAGCCGTGATTTCGGGGGTGAAGACCATGACCGGGGCACCGGTGATGGCGAGCGATCTTCGGGCGTCGGCTGGTTTGGTGCTTGCGGCGATGGCAGCCCAAGGCACGACGATCATCAACCGTGTATATCACATTGATCGCGGATACGAACGGCTCGAGCATCGATTGGCCTCGGTGGGCGCGTCGATTCAGAGGCTCAGCGAAGAAGAAGTTGCTGAGCTTGGGTTGATGGTCGAGTAAAATGAGTTTTATTCGTCTTCTTCGTCAAACCCGCGTTTGACGAGTGAGGCGAGGTGTTTGAGGGCGGCTTC
>NVSM01000056.1 GCA_002401225.1 bacterium | reverse complement strand
AAGTTCATCCATAAGGATGGCAAGACGATGTCGTTATTAGAGATCGCCGCCGAGCGGGCGTCGAAGCTGGTGCCGACCGACAAGCAATACATCTGTACCGGCGAGCGGTACCGCACGCAGATTCGTGAAGGATTGCCATCGTTTGATGATGGCCACATTCTTGGCGAGCCTCAACCAAGAGACACCATCAACGCGGTCGCATTCGCAGCAGCCGTCTTTGCCAAAGAAGACCCCGACGCGATCTTCTCGGTGCTCACCGCCGACCAGCTCATCGAGCCCGATGATATCTTTAACAGTGCAATGGACCTTGGATACAAGCTCGTCGAAGAAGACCCATCACGATTGGTGACCTTCGGCATCAAGCCCGATCACCCGGCGACCGGGTATGGATACATCGAGCACGGGCTCCCCGTCAAGGACAAAGACAACAACCCGATCGACGGAGCCTTCAATGTCGCACGGTTTATCGAGAAGCCGCCACTCGAAAAAGCCGAGGCCTACTTTGAATCCGGTCGCTACGACTGGAACGCGGGGATGTTCGTCTTCAACGCCAAGACCTTCCTGATGCTCTACGAACGGTTCATGCCTGAGAATGCAAAGTTGATCCAGCAACTCACCGACGCATGGGGCACCGATCAACAGCAAGCCGTCCTCGACGACATCTATCCCAAGCTCGAAAAGACCTCCGTAGACTACGGCATCATGGAGCCGGCCGCCGGCGAATCGGATGTTTCGAYCGTTGGTGTCAAGATGGAAATCACCTGGCTCGATGTCGGATCATGGCCGGCCTATGGCGAGACGCTCGATGCGGATGCCAATGGGAACAAAGCCGCGGGCGTGAACATCGCAGCGTTTGAATCGAGCAACAACATCGTGATCGGCGAAACCGATTCCGACCACACCATCGCGTTGGTTGGCTGTGACGATCTGATTGTGATCCGTACCGATCGTGCAACGCTGGTGATCCCGAAGGCTCGGGCCCAAGACATCAAGAAGCTGCACGACGAGTTGCCCGACAGCCTCAAGTAAATCTTACTTGGGTTCGATCAGATCCCATTTGTTGCCGTAGAGGTCTTCGAAGACGACGACTTTGCCATACTCTTCGTTTCGGGGCTCGCCGACGAACTTGACGCTGTGGGATTGGAGATGGGCGTAGTASGCATCRAARTCATCGGTRTGGATGAACAGYARYACYCKGCCTSCGGTTTGRYTGCCGACGCATGCYTCTTGYTCRGGKSTKACGGCTTTGGCRAGSAGCATCGAGCAYCCGCCACNNCCNGMWGGWGCAACCCGCACCCAWCGCTTGGTTTCGCTGCGTTTGGTGTCTTCGAGRAGYTCGAAGCCCAGAGCYTTGGTRTAAAACTCGATGGCTTYGTCGTAGTCKCKRATRAGGATCATGATCTGGACGATTTGTTGATTCATGGCGRATCATATATCCCCRSCSGCTCCCCTACCATTGCCYATGCGTATCTTCGCGGTAGATCTTGGTGACCAACGGACSGGCCTSGCYCTMGGCGATCGRATCACCAACATCGCWTCGCCAGCAGGGYTGATCGAAATCCCGATCGARCGSAACGAYGGGCAGGCACTTCTTGMTGAGATTCTTCGTCAGCTMCAYGCCAATACSGGCGGTAYTGAYACAGARATGCTCCTTGGAATCCCGCTCAACATGGACAACACCGAAGGCCCACGCGCCAAGCTGGCTCGGGTGTTTGCCCAACGATTGGCCAACGCATCCAAGCTTCCGATCATACTCGTCGACGAACGCCGAACCTCGATCGCGGCCAATGCCCGCATGGCCCAGACCGGATTAACGCACAAGCAGAAGAAAAAACGCCGAGACGCGATCGCGGCGGCCACCATCGCCCAATCATACCTCGATGATCCTGATAGTGCGATTGAYACGATTTTGCCGATGGAATCAGCRTAAAGCCTGCAACAAACTCGCTCGCCGAGCGTAAGAGAATAGATATACCATGACCATCATCCTTGCCGCCATCCTTGCTTCGTCTCTCACCCTTGGGTCGTTTTCTGCCATCGAACCCGAAGCCGCCCCGGCTGGTGAGCAAGAAGTAGAATCTACTCCGAAGTTTGCTAATGCGAGCGAACTGCTCGATGCGCTCTCTACGAATGACAAAACGACCAACTCGCTCACAGGCGCGATCCGATTCACTACGATCAACGCACTCGAAGGCGATCGTCAACAACGCTATGGCAAACTCGCGATCCAAAGACAACCTGATGGCATGCGCCACTACTCGGTTTCGTTCACACAGCTTGAGATTGACAACCGGCTCGAAATTATTGATGAGCAGYTCAWCYWKRWWSSKSGMTKKKKYATCGWASGCKTGCCTCAAGACAAGCAGTTTAATAAACGAGAACTCGTCCCGGCTGGCCAGACGCTTGATCCGATGGAACTGATGCGCGACGCACCATTTTGGGTCTCGGTTGGACACAACACCGACCGCTTGCTCGCTTCGTATGACGCTGATATTTTGCCCTCAACCGAGAGCTTGATTGACAACACCGATTTTCCAGAGTTGGGCTACCTTGCCGAGCTTCCACACATCGTCAGTGCGACCCAGCTTGTGCTCACGCCAAAGCCTGGCTCAGGATTTGAAGATGATTGGGAATGGGTTCGTATATGGATCAATCCCGAAACCTTGCAGCCCGCGCTCTACATCAAAGCCGAGTGGACCGGCGACTTGCAGATCGTTGAACTCTTCAGCGTTGAAACCAACGGCGACATCAAGCCCGGAGCCTTCGACACCACCACCCCCGACGCACGCGACGGGTGGCGAATTCAGAGCTCGTACTGGCGTGGCCAAGGGAACGACCAGGAATGAATCGCCCGCGCCTCGCGTTACTCCTTATTTTCTCTGCCTCGATGGCCAATGCACAAACTGGCGTCGAACCCACTATCAAACTCGAGCATAGTCATCAACCAGCCGAGCGTGTGGGCGTGCCTGAAGGACTCGGGCAGATTACACAGGCGCTCAAAGACAAACTCAATGCCGAATTTTTGACCGATGAAGAACGCGTCGAGCTTCGAGTTGATCATGGGCTTTGGACCCAGGCGGATTTAGAGAACCCGATCTATGCTGCTCGCGCAGCGTTGGCTGTTGGTGTGTATGACCATCCTTGGCTTTCGCATCCAGACGCAGACCGATTTGATCGCGCGATCGCAGCACTCAAACAAGGGCAGCCTCAGCTTGCGCTCGATTTGATCGATCTGCCTATCGGGCGACTGACCATTTCAGAACTCTTCATCCACGCCCAAGCCCTCGAAATGCTTGGACATCAAAGCGCTGCCATCGCCACGCTCGTTGATATCGAAACGAAAATGGCCGAATCGATCATCTCTGATCCTGATGAACTGGCATATGGTGTCGAGGGATTGATGCAGCTCACACGATTGCGTGGCCCGGCTGATAACAAATCGTTCAATGCGAAGGAAGAATACCAGAACCTCGCCAAGCTCCTCGCCAACGGCCGCGATAACCTCGATCGGCTCAGCTGGCGCATTCGACTCGTCGAAGCCAAGCTGCTCTGGGCSCACAACAACTAYAAAGACGCMCATACYGCMGCGGTCGAAACSCTKCGWYTGCAYCCSCGYAAYGCCSARGCSGCYKCGMTGATCGCCAACATGGCGATCGACTCATTCGACTTTGACACTGCGGWAGAAATCGCGACCAAGCTCGACACTATCGCCGCCGGAGCCGTGCAGAGCGACGCGAAAGACCTCCCGCCAACCCTTCACTCGGCGATCATCCATGCAAGAATCGCACTCCGTCGAAAAGACCCTGAAGGCGCCGAACATGCGCTCGATCAGATTCTCGCCAACATGCCCGATCAACGCGAGCTGCTCGAACTCAATGCTGCTGCGGCAGCTGCGGGTTTTCGGATGCGGTCCGTCCAGCACTTGCTTCAGCAATATGATGAGCTCTCGCCCAACTCGCCTTATGCATTGATGCGCGTTGCCAAGACGCTCGCCGAGTATCGTCAATACACCTATGCCGCCGAGATGCTTCGGCGAACGATCGAACGCGCCCCGCACTGGGCACAGCCTCGACTTGATCTTGGGTTGTTGCTCGTCCAAGCAGGCGAAGACAAACATGCCAAGGTAGAACTCGAAGCAGCACTCAAACTCGACCCGTTTGATCTTCGCGCACAGAACTCACTCAAACTAGTCACCGAGCTTGCCTCCTACGCAACAATCGAAACCGAGCACTTTATCATCCGCTATAAACCTGGATCAACCGATGAGATCCTCGCGAACGAAATGCCCGAAGTCCTCGAACGCATCCACGCCCGTGTCTGCTCTGATCAGCCCGGAGGCGTGGATCATGAGCCGAGAACCAAAACGAAGATCGAACTCATGCCCAACCATGAGTGGTTCGCTGTCCGTATTGGAGGCATGCCTTCGATTCATACCATGGCTGCATCCACCGGCCCGGTGATCGCAATCGAAGCACCACACGCAGGCAAAAAATCATCCGTTGGCCACTACGACTGGGCACGCGTGCTTCAACACGAATACACCCACACCGTGAACCTCTCACGCACCAAGAACCGTGTGATCCACTGGATGACCGAAGCCAATGCTGTGTTCAACGAAGACGCCCCTCGCGCAGCACAAACTTGGGCACTGCTCACCAACGCCTATGAAAACGACACACTGTTTGATCTCGAAGAAATCAACACCGCGTTCGTCCGCCCAAAGAAACCATCCGATCGCGCACTTGCATACGCCCAAGGCGCGTGGATGTTCGAGTACATCATCGAACACTACGGGCAACAAGCCCCGCTCGATATCTACGACGCTTCGGCTGCTGGTCGATCCGCCACCGATGCCTTCGCCCAAGTCCTCTCGACCACGCCGAGATCGTTTCTTGAAGAGTTCCGCACCTGGGCCCATGACCAGCTTCTCGATCGCGGCTTAGTCTTGGCCGAGGGCGTGCCCGATCTTGCTGAACTCTTCGACACCGACGACGAATCAACCGCTGCGATCCCAACCGTCGCCGAGATCAACACGCTCCTCGGGCAATACCCCGATCACCCCCAGCTGATCACACTCCGAATCGGCATCGCACTCGTCGACGCAGATACTCGATTGAATGAATCACAAGTCGCGATGCTCACCCACTCGATTAAGATTCGCCCGACCGATGAATCCCCCCACCGCCGACTCGCCAAGCACTACCTTGCAAGCGATTCATTCGATGAACGCAAACAGGCGATCCCATTTCTCGAATACCTCGACGCAAGAGAAACCTACTCCCCCGCATTCGCCGGCGAGCTTGCGTTGCTCTACGCTCAAGCGGATCAACCTGATCATGCCAAGTTCGCCATGCAAAAAGCATTGCGTGCCGTGAGCATCGCCCCGTATGACGCGGATCAACGCGAACGGGCTGCGAGAGTCGCGTTGCTGACCAGCAACATGGACGAAGCCGTGCATCAGCTCGAAGCACTCATCGCCCTCGAACCCGACCGCCAAATCCACCAACGCCGACTCGACGCACTCAACAAACGCATCAATGCCGCAGATTAGCCTCTGGGTGCCCTGTGTGCATTCGTTTTAATCAACACACAGATCATAAACAGCCCCATGCACATTCCCGATATGTTGACCTTTAAACTTAAAAAATGTCTTTGAGTACAACTCCTTTCCAACCAACTGGACAAAGTCCCCATTTTGATCTTCCAACGCATCTCTTGGATACGCTTCAAAGTCACGAATATTCTGCCTTACCCATTGTTTACCCAAACGATGCAAGCCTTGGTCTGCATCAAGCAAAAACCACTCACCATCCTGCTCGATAGGCAACCCCACCCTTGACTCGCCATCAAATATAATTGACACATTCTCAACAAGAGTGAAATCATCATCAGACCAAATTTTCTTGGTATACAAATTTCTTCCCATCTCGTCATACACGACAAGCAACTCGCCGCCGATCAGTCCAATGCGCGAAAGCTTGAACTCAAAGCCAATCTCCTGAACAACTTTCTTTCGATCAATATCGAAGGCGATTACACCAGTCTCCAAAGTAGCAATGAGAAATGATCGCCCATCATTCGTACAGCCAAGTATCTTACCTATACGATGGTTTTCAGAGTCATATATCAACTCGGTTACGCCACTCGACGGATCTACCCGATAGATGCCCTCCACTACAGTGCTCTGATAATCCGATCGACCACCATACACATACAGTTCTTCAGCAACAACACAGATTGACATCAAATACAAACCAACATCCAACTCAATCTTTTCAGCTAATTGAATCGGAAGACTCTGTAGATCGATCTTGTTTATATGCCCAGTCCCATTCACACAGTACAAGTATTCGGCGTCAAAACTCGGATAGTGTACATTTCTTGGAACCGTTCCATAACGAACGATTTTCAGAGTTACCACCCCGATCCCCACAATGATCGACAGAAAAACTGCAAGCAAAATCAGAATCAGTTTTCTCATAGCCACCTCACCTCAGATTGAACAAAAATATTCTTCTGCCCGGTGCCCTGTTCATGCGAAGCATGTGCAGGATATAAACATTCGACGATCACGCAGGTGCCGAAGTCGCCGCGAGCATGGCACTCGCGCCTGTCGAATCGACCTGAGGCCCACTTGCAACTGTCTCACCCCACCCGGTCCACTCTTCATATCGCCGATGCAGATCTTCGGCGATCTCGGCGTTGGTCATGCCGGTGTCTTTGTAGTCGATCGGCTTCATCACACGAATGCGTGTGTTGGATCGGGTCCAGAGTGAATCCCAAGCATTTGGCACATGAGGTGTGCCTTCGATAATTACAGGCAATACGCGTGCACCTGATCGTTTGACCAGCACGCCGACACCGGGAGCGAATCGAAGGAGCTGCTTTGCGGGGCGTTCGATTTTGCCTTCGGGGAAGATGCCGATGACGCCGCCGTCGTCGAGGTGCTTGCGTGCTTTGCGAAGTCCGGTTCGGCCGTGACGATTGCGAGCGATAAAGATCACGCCTGCCCAGTTCCAGAACCAACCCATCCCACGAATCCGCATGTCGTCTGCCATGATCCAACTGATTTTCGTCGGGATTACTGCACTGACCAAGATTGGATCGACGCCCGCTGTGTGATTGCTCACCACGATCATCGGCCCGCCCAAATCATCAAATGCCCCGTCCTCAACATCAACCATCAGATCATGCATCCCTCGTGCATAACCGAATCCGAACATATAAAAAAGCCCGTCGAGCGTACCGAGTTCAGGCGACCATTTCTTGCCATAGGTCTTTCCACCAACAACCCCGGCCAAAACGACCGTGATCAGTACCAAAATGACCCAAAGAACTATTCCCATGCACTCAATGTTAGCATTTGCAAAGCTAGTGTTCCACAAGACCTATGAAATTATCCGTAATTGTCACATTCTGGGGTTTCCATCCCATCAATCCCGCGCACCACACCCATACACTTCCCGTATGGCTGATCTTTGGCAAGCAAATCGAGAATCCGCGGTGGATCGCATCGCCCCACTCGCAGCGAGGATTCGCCCGACGCGACTCGATCAAATTGTCGGCCAAACCCACCTCATTGCCCCAGACAAACTGCTTCGGCGAATGATCGACGCCGACGCACTCACTTCAGTCATCCTCCACGGCCCACCGGGTACCGGCAAGACCACCCTCGCCGAGGTTATTGCCAAAGCGACCAGCCGAAGATTCGTCCGCGAGAACGCCGCATCTGTCGGGGTCAAACGCATCCGCGAGATCATCGACGACGCCTACCGAATCCTGGGCGATTCGGGCAAACGCACCATCCTCTTCCTCGACGAGATCCATCGCTTCAGTAAATCCCAGCAAGATGTCCTGCTCGCCGATGTCGAACGCGGCTTGATCACACTCATCGGCGCGACGACGGAGAATCCACTCTTCGCCGTCAACGCCGCGTTGATCTCGCGCTCAACCCTCTTCCGCCTCGAATCCCTCTCCGAAGACGAAACCATCGAACTCCTCAACAACGCAATCAATAACCCGCTCGCATTTCCCAACACAAATATCACCATCACCGACGAGGCGATGCAAGTCTGGGCGATCAAATCCGAAGGCGACGCTCGCCGAGCACTCACCGCGCTCGAAGTCGCGGTTCGCTCAAGCCCTGGCGATGACATACATATTGATCTGCAACTTGCTGAGGATTCGATCCAACAAAAACTCGCCAACTACGGCTCCGACGGGCACTACGACGCAGCCTCGGCCATGATCAAATCAATCCGAGGCTCCGACCCCGACGCAGCAATCTACTGGATCGCCAGAATGCTCGACGCCGGCGAAGATCCACGCTTTATTTGCAGGCGTTTGGCTATCTTGGCATCCGAAGACATTGGCAATGCTGACCCACGAGCCGTGGTGATTGCACAATCTTGCTGGGACCTTGTCGAACGCATCGGCATGCCCGAAGCCCGCATCACCATCGCCCAATGCGCGACCTACCTTGCCTGCTGCCCCAAATCCAACGCGGCATATGTCGCCATCAACGCTGCCCTTGATGATGTGCGCACAAACCGCGTTCTCCCCGTCCCGATGCACCTGCGTGATTCGAACACCTCGCCTCAGGCAAGCACCGATGGCTCGGGCCAGCGCGTCCGCGATCTCGAAACCGAGAAATACGAATACTCCCACAACAGCGAAAACCAACTCACCGGCCAAGACTACCTTGGTGTTGAGAAGCGGTACTACGAGCCTAAGGATGTCGGCGCCGAACGAATCCTCAAGCAGTATCTTGATGAAGCAAGAAGCCGCAAGCAGCAACGCAAAGAAAACAGATCTTAATCATCAGTCACTTCTTTGAGCCTTTGGTAGACATCTGACTCACGAAACGCATCATTGAACTTGGCATAATCAAGGGCTGTCAGTCCATCCGCTTCCTTCAGATTTGGATCGGCCCCGGCATCAAGGAGAGCTGCAACGACTTCAGGTGACGAACTCTTCATCACCGCCATCATCAACGCAGTCGAGCCTCCAGGCCCCAGTTCATTGACATCAATCCCCGCATTGATGATGACCTTCACGACTTCCGGATTCGAGTTATACCTTGCTGCGAACATCAGCAGCGTACTCCCGTCTTTGTGGTTTTCGCTTGCATCCGCTCCTGCAAGTATCAAAGCGGTGATCACGCTTGCTTCTTGATTTCGCAATGCAGCGAGCATGAGAATCGTTACTCCTTGTTCATTGCGCATATGAACATCAGAACCCGCATCAACAAGCAATCGAATCACATCTGGCGACTTACTCGTTCTTCCGGCGTGCATCAATGCGGTTATGCCATCATCAGTCTTTGCATGAACATCAGCCCCACCTTCGAGCAATGCCGCCGTAATCTCAGGATCATCACACAACGCCCCTGCAATCATCAAAGGCGTCATACCATCGGTTCTTTGAGCATTGACATCGGCGCCAAATTGAAGAAGAGATTTTACATATCGAGTTCCATTTGTGTCTCTTTCCACAGCAAACATCAACGCGGTCGATCCATTCGCCGAGCGTGCATCAATTTCAGCCGACGCGTCAATCAAAATATACACAATAATATCGGTATTCCCCCCAATCGCACCATACATCAACGCCGTTATGCCGCTCTCGTCCTGCATTTCCACATTTGCTCCACCATTGATCAATGCCTCTGCCACCAGCCAGTTGGAGTTCGATGTCGCTGCAAGCATCAACGCGGTTGCCCCACCGTCCTTTGTTGCATTCACATCGGCCCCAGCTTCAAGCAATAACTCGATCGCCCGCGGTTCTCGCATGTGCGCTGCAGCTGCCATCAATGGTGTCCAGGTCCCATCCGATCGAGCATGCACATCACCACCTGCGTTCAGAAGCACACCAAGCACATCGGTCACAGTATTCTCAGCAGCTGCGAGGTACACCGCGTTTCGTCCATCGGGGAGTGTCAAGTTCACATCAGCGCCCGCATCGAGCAACGCCTGTAAGACTCCAGGTCTTTGATTTCGAGCGGCGGCCAACATTAATGCCGACATGCCATTCCCCGTTCGAGCATGGATATCCGCTCCAGATTCAATGAGAAACTCGATCAGCTCAGGATTGAGATCGTACCCGCCAGCAATGATCAACGCGGTCAACCCATCATCCGAAGCCGTGTTGACATTTGCACCCAACACAACCAACTCCCGAATTACCGCTTGCACTGGATTGATTTGGGCAGCGAGCATAAGCGCAGTCAATCCCCCATTCTCACTCTTTGAGTTCAGTTCTGCACCACCCTCAACCAACACCCGGCACACCGCGGGGTCAGGATTCACCGACGCTGCAACCATCAACGGCGTCACTGTGTTCTCATTGCGAGCATTGAGATCAACACCCAACTTAATCAACGCACGAACATCCTCAACCGTACCATTCTCCGCCGCTTCAAAGAGTTGCCCGACCAGATCGTGCGTGATCTCTCCAGCCGCTTCTGGCTCAATATTGTTCCCTCTGCAAACTCCCGCACCCAACACCGAAACGACACCCAATATACAAATCAATCTCAACATCAATAGCTCCTTGTCCTAATCATACCACCCCCCGTGCTGCCGCCCTCTCCCAAACCCGCCCCCCGATCGCACCGATGGCTCTGGACAACGCGTTCGTGAACTTGGAGGCGAGAAGTACAAGTATTCACACAATGCCGATGACCAGCTCACCGGGCAGGATTACCTGGGTGTGGAGAAACGGTACTACGAGCCGAAGGATGTTGGGGCAGAACGAATCCTCAAGCAGTATCTTGACGAGGCAAGAAGCCGCAAGAAGCAACGCAAAGAAAACTCTCAATAAATGATCATGGACATCCGGCAGCGAACGCATTTAAAAATGCGCTGACATCAAAGAAGTTAAACTCGCCATCGCCGGTAAAATCTGCAATGGCGTCCTCGATCTGAAAGAAGGTCAGGAACGCGCTGACATCGAAGAAATTGAGCGAACCATCTCCGGTCAAATCCGCGGTACATACGAGTTCGGGTATGCCAAACATATAGGCCGATCCTGCTCCCGAATCTGTGCTCAGTCCGCCTATGGACCCAACCACAAAGACGCCTTCTTCATCGAGGGCGATCGAGAAACCAAACTGGCCGAACGCATCCCCATCACTTGGCAGATATTCACCAAGCTGCTCGCCCGTCGAGGCATCCATGAGATATGCAGACCCCGATGCGAATCCATTTACACCACCGAGGTGCGATCCTACAGCAAGCAATCCGTTGTTCAGGGATATCGAATAGCCAAACCAAGCAACCAGTGTGCTCGGTTCGGGGGTGATCTTGAATACCTGAGTTCCAAAGTTTGGCAAGAGTGGATCGCCACCAAAGGTATACACAGCACCAGTAAACACAGCGTCAGAAGGACTTGGGTTCTTGTTCGCACCAACAGCAATGAGACCGCCGTTGACTGAAACAGACTGACCAAAGCCATCATCCGCCATTCCATCATCTGCGATGAGCTTTGCGATCTCAGTCCCAAAGCTGGGTGAATCAGGATCAGCATCGTATAGATAGACAGAACCTGAATCTGTCCCATTATCATCATCGCCCAACGAACTCGCCGCGAGGATTCCGCCATCGATACTCACCGAGTGACCGAACTCATCGCCCCCCACACTGTCGGCTGGCATAAGCCATATTTGTTCACTGCCGAATGATGGAGAGTTCATATCAGAGTCGAAGAGAAAAACAGACCCTCTATTCCCACCACCAGCACCTGAAAAATGTGCCCCGATCGCAAGCACGCCGTTGCTCATTGACAAGGAGTTCCCAAACTCTACCGCATGAAGCTGATTTGATTCTGGGATCAGCTTTGCAAGTTGCTGACCGGTTGCTGCATCAAAGAGATACACCGCTCCGGTGTTCGAGAATATAGAATCACTACCAACAGCACCGACAGCGACCACCCCATCTTGAATAGCCACAGAATATCCAAACTGATCCTGTGTTCCTCCATCCGTAGGGACAAGTTCAGTCAATAGAACCCCGCTCGTCCGATCAAAGAGATACGCGGACCCTGATTGCGGGCCACTTTCATCGGCCTGGGGAGCGCCGACCACAACGATGTTGCCACTGAGAGCAACTGCAAATCCAAACTTATCTCCAAATTCGCGATCATTTGATATCAGCTTAAAACTCTCATTATTCTCCCCGCCGCCGACGGGGCCCATTGCGAATGCTTCACTATTCATGGCTGACGAAGTGATGAGCGTTCCACAGACAAGGATTGCGTGTGTTATCTGCATAAACGAGATTCCAATCAAATGAGGTTCAAGTTGTAAAGAACCGCTATTCTACAACGATTTACAGAATCACACAACCCTAATTCTAAAACATACTTCTTCATCGAACCTACCATCCCCTGTGCCTCCAATACCCGCCAAATCAAGCCTTCGAGCAGCACTCAAGCCGATCCTCAACTCCATCTCCCAAGCCAACCGCACCCTCTCTCGCCATCAAATCTCTGAGCATCTCCTGCGATCCGAACTCTATCTCTCAGCTTCGACCATCCTCGCTTATGCAGCCCTGCCGAGCGAACTCGATCTTGATCCGTTCATCAATACCGCTCTCGCTGATGGCAAACGCGTGTGCATCCCGGCGATTGATTGGGCATCGAAAACTATGCAGCCCGCTGCGATTGAGAATCTGGACGCCGATCTTGAGATTGGCCGATATGGGGTACGGTCGCCGAGGGATCGGTGCCCGTTGGTGGAGCCACAAAATATTGATCTCATTTTGGTCCCTGGGCTGGGGTTTGATCGCGATTTAAACCGCTTAGGGCGGGGCGCGGGGTTTTATGATCGGATGATCGAAACCCTTGGCACCTTGGACACCCGTCCGGTGCTTGTCGGCGTATGCTTCACCTGCCAAATCGTCGAACGAGTCCCGACCGAGCCACACGATTTTCCGATGGACCGGATCATCACCGAAACCGGATTCATTGAACCCGTATAGACACACGATCGATCACCAATCTTCACGCAAGAGGAACCACGGATGAGCCTACCTAGCCAATCTTCACGAAACGCGACCCGATCGTCGCAAGTGCATTACCGTCGATCGAGCGCAGGCCCGGTCCGCAAACTCTTGACGATCCTCATCATTCTCGCAGCGATTGCCCTTGTCTGGTTCTATCTCATCCGCCCACGCGCCACCAAGCTTGCTTCAAACGAAGAGCAAACCAATGCGCAAAATGAATCGAACTCGTCAGCCGATACAGCAACAAATCTGGCAACAAACACCCCGCCGGCATCAACCCAACAGCACCAACCAACCATCATCAACAACTCGCCATCACGCCCGCTCCCGGGCTCTGGCGATGCTCCAGATGCTACAAGAGAAGTGCGAACAGCGCTCCGTTCAAACACCAGCACCCCATCGAGGAATACCGATATCTTGGCTGCTGCTGCCGAGCAGGCAAAGAACACACCAGTCACTCGGCCTCAAACACGCCCACAAACCACCACCAGCCGCACCGGAGTGAGTCTTCAAATCGACGCCGCCCGCAGGCTTGTTGCAGAAAACAACCGCGTCGGCGCACGCAAACTCCTCTCCCAGACCCTCCTCGCAGCCAACACGACCAATAGCGAAGCACAGGTTCTCCGTGACGAACTCACCGAGATCAACAATGTTCTGCTCTTCTCACCCGTCGCAGATCCCAAAGACCCGATGACCGAGAACTACAAGATCAAATCTGGCGATTCACTCTCGCGTATCGCAGCTCGGCGAGAACTGGCGACCCACTGGAAGCTCATCGCTCGCATCAACCAAATCGCAGATCCTTCTAAGATTCGGCTTGGGCAAAATGTGAAACTTGTCCGCGGGCCGTTCCATGTGATCGTTCACAAATCGGCACACCGCTTGGATCTCTTTCATGGCTCGCCGGGCAATCCCGAATCTTGGCTTTTTATCAAATCGTATGATGTCGGGCTCGGTTCAAACGATGGCACACCC
>NVSM01000006.1 GCA_002401225.1 bacterium | reverse complement strand
CGGCCGCTTGGGAGCCAACGGGATTCGGTTAGGGTTCATGATTGATTAATCACTGCAGGAATGAGGGTGTACCAAGAGCACTGATGAGAACTAGCAACTCCTTGTCTTCGCGTGCCATGCACTGTTCTCTTGCAGATGGATTCTTTAAATCACTGCATAGCTACCGTGTGTGCTGCTGGGCGATCTCAAACAGAGATGTCTGAGCAGCTTTGCCTGGCATGAGTTTGACGGGTGGGCCACAGAGTATGAGTTCCTGTTTCCCGCGAGTCACGGCCATGCCGTCATAGAACCCGTTGGGATCATGGCGGGCTGTTTCTCCACCATCCTCGCGAGTTCTCTTGGCGTAGGTGGTGGCCTTTCGTGGGTATGCGTCTGGGTGTACCAATCTGTACGCTTGGATGCCGTTCCCTTTGCTGCTGGTCATAATCCACTGTTGGCCTTTCCATGTGAATGGATTCCGCACGGTGTCTGATTCAGCGATTTTGTCGGCACTGTAGGATGAAACAATATCACCCTCTCCGACGGTTCTTTCTCTTTGATAGCAGAACTCACCGGGTGCGAAGCGATCTGGTTCTAGCTCATGGACTTCAATCTTCGGTTTGGCAACACAGGCAACTGGCTGCACGGGCGGCTTGGGTGAATGGCCGTTGGGGCTTGGATTTGGCCCATCGTTGCCATCTTGGGATTTGACAGCTTCGATGATGGTGCAAGCGGTCTTCTGGATGCGATGAAGGGATGCTGAGAGGGTTTCAGCATCTCCTTGGTAGAGTTTGATGTAGTCAGCCGAGGCGGTGCCAACTTCAAGGCCKATGGCRTGGCCYACCACAAAGGCGACGGCTTCGGCTTCGGTTTCACGGATGGTTTTGTTGGGGCGATCTTCCKTCTTTTTGACTTGATGRAGGATTTCRTGTGYCCAYTCATGAACCAGYGTGCTGAATCGTTCGGCGGGGTGTTGTCCGCTAMGAAGKAYGATKGWGCCACCTTTGGAGATGCCTTCGGCTCCGCCAAGATCATCACTGGTTTCCAGTATGATCCCRGATTKGGTRATGGMTGMTTCCARTGCAKTCAGGGCTTGGCCWGGATCACCGCCAACACTGCTTGGTTCRGGGAGCGGATCRCCYTCGGTYTGGGAGATATCGAAGATGTGTACGGCTTTGAATCGTACGAATGCCTTGTCATCATCCRWGCTGTCTTTGGATTTSAGGATCATGGGGGCGATGATGAAGATRCCTTTYTCTCCKCGTTTGACGGTGCGRCCCAGTGACCGCCAGGTRTGAAACCCGGCGGTGTGAGTGGCATCAGGGCGTTGAGCCAGAATMAGCATCATGTTSCCRAAGCTGTATTTATGAAACCTGCTCATGGCATTGATGTATGCGTTGAGTTGSTCRCTSTTTCCTGATTCCAGTTGTTTGGTGAGWGAATCAAGGGCGTTGGCAGAGAGTTCTCGTGCTTGTTCAACCTTGGATGGGGCATCGGTCGTTTGCCCTGTTGCCCCGCTCATCTGGAGACCTCGGCAAGGGCTTTGGCTCGCATGGGTGCAGAAGCACCCCCGGTGCGAGGCACCGGGGGTTTAGGTTGCGTTTCTGCGATTGCAGCATCACCGGAGTCGTCGCGGCTTTGGTTGCGTTCAAGGGTTTGGAGTTCATAGACCCGTGAGTGAGCTTGGTCAGCAACTTTGGCGATGATGAGAAGATCATCACGGTTGAAGCTTTGCGATGATTTCCATTTGCCGGTATCGGGATCACGATAGAGCCGCTCGAAGGTAATGCCGTAGCGTGTTCCGTTCTCGGTTTGGTTTGCCCAAATCGCGGCATTGATTGCCCCGAATCGGATGTGGTCGATTGGTGTTGGTTTGGTCATTGTGTTTTCCTTTCTTTGCTGGTTGACCATGTCGTTCCCCGGACAACGGGCGGCGGCCCGAAGGGTTGGAACAACAATGGCAAGCCATGCTGCCCGCAGATTGCTTTCTTGAGAGCAAGCACGGGTTTGCCGGCTGCACACGCCCCTTCCTCTGGGGCACGGAAGCCGGACGGCGGCTTGTCCATTGCCGAGCACGGTGTCACGACATGTACAGGTTCAACCAGCCAGAATGTGGGCACAATAACAACGCCGTCCCCGGCCTAAATATGGGGACGGGCTCCATATGTGGTGATGACCAAGATAAACTTAGGAATGCTGAGGATTTTCCAATGCCGAAGTGCGGAAGCAGCCCAGTCGTATTTCACGCAAGGGTTGGCACGCGAAGATTACTACACCGAGGGCCAAGAGATTGCTGGCCGCTGGGGTGGTGTCGGTATTGATCTGCTTGGCCTTACTCCATCGGCTGAACGAGACGGGGTCACCCGGCATTCGTTTGTGGCCCTGACCAAGAACCTGCATCCGCTCACGGGTGATCGGCTCACGCAACGCACCAAGCGGGATCGCACCATTGGGTATGATTTCAACTTCCATGCCCCCAAGGGCGTGTCGGTGCTTCATGCCATTCATGGTGACGATCGGATTCTGACGGCATTTCGCGGGGCGGTAAATGAAACCATGACGGAGATTGAACGCGACGCTGCTGCACGGGTCAGGATTGGTGGTCGTCAGGAAGATCGGGTGACGGGTAATCTTACATGGGCAGAGTTTGTGCATCTCACGGCTCGGCCAACGGTGGTCAACGATGGGCCAGACCCGCATCTGCATGCCCATTGCTTTGTGTTCAATACAACCTTTGACCAGGAAGAGGATCGTTGGAAAGCGGCCCAGTTCCGCCAGCTTGTGCGTGATGCTCCATATTACGAGGCTGCGTTTCATGCCAGATTGGCGATGTCTATGCGAACCATTGGCTATGAGATTGATCGCACGGCTACCGGCTGGGATATTGCAGGTGTTCCAAGATCATTGGTAGAGAAGTTTTCAACACGAACCAAAGAGATTGAAGCCATAGCTGATGAGTTGGGTATTACTGATCCTGTGGCCAAGGGGCAGCTTGGTGCCCGCACACGCAAGGGCAAGGATAAGGAAGCCCGGATATCTGATCTTCGTGCGTCTTGGGATGGTCGTCTCAATGATTCCGAGCGAGCGTTGTTGCAACGGCTTTCCGATGGAGGACAGGAACCAGTTTTGGATGATGATCCGCCGGAATCTCTTGGAGATGGATTGTCTGTGGCGGCTCGTTCGGTGGATTCTGGGATTGCTCATTCCTTTGAACGCAAGTCCACGATGCCGATTCGCCGGGTTGCGGCGGAAGTGTTGAAGGTTGGCGTTGGTCATGTGGACATTGATGAGATTTGGAAGGAGTTGGATAAGCGGGATTTGCTCAAGTGGACAGTTCGCGGCCAGGTAATGGCGACGACGCGGAAGGTGTTGGCCGAAGAAAGAGAGCTGTTGAAGTTTGCTGTGGACGGCAAGGGTACCTGCTCATCAGTACGCGATCGGGTGAAGCATCGCAAGGGAGAGGATTGGGAGATTCAGGACGAACGGCTGTCGCCCGATCAACGCCGGGCGGTGGATCATGTATTGGATTCCACAGACCGTGTGATAGCGATTCGCGGTGCCGCTGGTGTGGGCAAGACCACGATGATGGTGGAGGCTGTCGATGCCATCCGTGCTGGTGGGCAATCGGTGGTTGTGGTTGCTCCAACCGCTGAGGCAGCACGGGGTCAGGATTCGTTGAGGCAGAAGGGATTTCCGGCAGCCGATACGGTGGCCAAGTTGCTCAACGATACTCAAATGCAGCAAGGCCTCAAGAACAAGAGCGGTGGTGGGGTGTTGTGGGTTGATGAGGCAGGATTGCTTGGTGTGGGGACGATGAAGCAGTTGTTTGAGTTGGCTGATAAACATGGTGCTCGGGTGGTGTTGAGCGGTGATGATCGCCAGCATAAGCCGGTGGAACGCGGTGATGCGTTGCGGGTACTCCAGCGATTGGGGGGTATTGATCCGGTGGAGTTGACGACTATTCGCCGACAACGAGGTTTGTATCGCGAAGCGGTGATGGCGTTGTCAGAGCATGATTTGCCGACCGGCGTTGAGAAGTTGAAGGAACTCAATGCGTTTCGGGAGATTGAGGACGCAGGGGAACGCGAGCAGGCAGCGGCGAAAGATTATGTGGAGACATTGGCTTCGGGGCGTACCAGTGTGGTGGTTTCGCCGACCCATGCCGAGGGTGGCAGGATCGCCAACGAGATCAGACAAATGCAGCGAGAATCTGGCGTGCTCAAGGGCGAAGACCGGGATGTGCTTCGCCTGCGTGATTTGGGATGGACAGAAGCACAACGCCAGGATGTTGCTCAATATGAAGCTGGCCAGGTTGTCCATTTTCACCAGGGAGCCAAGGGTGCGGTGGCCGGAGATCGGTGTGTTGTTTTGGGGCGGCAGGAACGGGAAGACGGTACAGAAGCCGTTCGGGCGAAAACGCCGCGTGGAGTGGAGATTGATTTACCGCTGGGAAATGCTGATCGGTTTCAAGTGTACCGCCAAGAGAAGATGTCCTTAGCAGTGGGGGATCGCGTGCGGGTGACCAAGAACGGTTGGACTGCTGATCGAGAATCCAAGCTGACCAACGGCACGCTGATGACTGTTGGCGGTTTTACCAAGCACGGTGCAATCAAGTTGTATGGAGATCGGAAAGGCGTACGGCCAAAGATTGTGCCCGCGAAGTACGGGCATCTTTCCTATGGCTCGGTGCTGACTTCTCACACGGTGCAAGGCAAGGATATGGATCATGTGATTGTGGCCCAGAGTGCGATGTCGGCGGGGGCATCTTCTGCGGAACAGTTCTATGTTTCGGTGAGTCGTGGGAAGCAGTCGGTGAAGATTTACACGGATGATGTGGATGAGTTGGTTGATGCAGTCAGCAAGTCTGCATCACGATTGGCAGCATTGGAGTTGGAATCCGGGATTGGATTAGAGAACCAGCAACGAGCCAAGCCTCGCTCACATGATATGGATAATCCATTGTCCAAGCAAGTTGGGCAACGCGAAGCTGCACGCCGCCAGCAGGATTCGGGGAAAGATATGAAGAGTAATCGCCCGGTAAATGATCGGAATAAAGGGCGTGGCAAGAAGCCCCCGTCACCAGAGAGAGGATTTGATCGTGAGCGTTGACCCACTAGACCGATTGCGTCGCCCTGTTGCCACTGAGAAGCCTCGACAAGCTTCTTCATCTTCAGAGTATTCTGTTGCCCCCGAATGGATCGGCCATTGCCTACGCATGGCTGGTGATGCTGCGGTGCCATCGTTGATACTCCGTTCGCGTGATGGGCGTGTCTCGGCGTTATCGTACAGTTATTTGACGGCGGTACGGTTCGTGCCATCGAGCACGATTGAGTTGGACTTTGTTGGCTATGCAGTTTCGATCGAGGGGAAGCGGCTACAGATGGTCTTTGATTCCTTGGCAAATCAAACTGTGATGGAGTTGGCGGAATCCGCTGCCGAGTTTGATGAAGGTGACGGCGTTCCATTTATTGAGGGTATCGCGATTGTGGCAACGCAAGAGCGATAAATGATGAACAGGAAATAGATCGCTGCCGGATCGGAGTCGCCATCGGGGGTCGCCAGACTCCCCCCCGATGGGACTGCGAGAAGGTAGCTCCTGCCCTGCTCCTGCCCCGCTGCCGGACGGTTTGAGCTTGAGGGGGTCAGGATCAACTACCATGACAAAGGCGTGAACCTATTTTCTTGGATACCGTCTTTGTGTTGGGAACCATGGGGCGAGATTGGCGTGATATAATCAGGCTATGTTTGGCAAGAATAAAAAATCGGGATCAAAATCAACGGAAGTTCAAGAATGGTCTTTGGATCGTCCGCTGCTCAAGTTTGCCGGTAAGGATGCCTGGACTATCCGTGATGCGTGCGCGGGGACACTGATATTTGGCGGAACTGGTTCTGGCAAGACCACCGGTTCTGGGCAAGCCATTGCGATGGCGATGCTGCGGGCGGGCTTTGGTGGTTTGGTATTGACGGTCAAATCCGAAGAGACGGATCGCTGGCGTGAGTACATGGAGCGTTGTGGCCGCAGTGATGATCTGATTATTTTCTCACCTGAGAACGAGCATCGGTTCAACTTCCTTGAATACGAACGCCGCCGATCAACACGCGGCGGTGGAAGTACCGGAAACATCGTGCGATTGTTCACGACAGTGATGGCTGTTGGAGAAGGTGGTGCTAAGAGCGGCGGAGACAGTGCGTTCTGGGAGAAGGCCTTGAAGCAGTTGCTCCGCAACATACTCGACGCATTGCGTTTGGCAGATCGGGAGATGACACTTGAAAACATGATGAAAGTGGTCACTTCTGCACCACAAAGCCGTGAAGAAACAGAGAGTGACGAGTGGAAAGAGCGTTCGTATTTGTTCGATACGCTGGCTATTGCCCGCGAGCGGACAACGGATGAAGAGTCCTTGCGAACTCTCAGGCTGACTACTGGTTATTGGTTGGATGAGTTTGCGACGGTAATGGACCCGAGGACACGGGGAAACATCGTCTCTACTTTTACCACAACCGTTGATGGATTTATGCGAGGAGACTTGCACAAGTTGTTTGGAACCACGCTAAACATCACGCCTGAGGAAACGCTCGAAGGCAAAGTGATCGTCATTGACTTGCCAGAAAAGCAGTTTCATGAGTTGGGCAAGATCGCACAGATTGTTTGGAAAACCTGCTGGCAGCGGATGCTTGAGGAAACCAAACGCAGACCATCTACAAGCCGTCCGGTGATGTTGTGGATTGATGAGGCTCAGAACTTCATTACCGAGAGCGAACCATTTTTCTTGCAGACTGTGCGAGAGAAGAAGGGGTGCTGCGTGTACCTGACTCAAGCCATATCAAACTACCTCCATGCGTTGGGGCCAGGCCATGACGCAACTGTAGAGAGCTTTTTAGCAGTGCCGAGCACCAAGATATTCCACTGTAATTCTGATCCAGAAACCAATGAGTGGGCTGAACGAGTTATCTGTGAGAACTGGTCTTTAAATACAACTCAAAATGTGGCTGATGGGGATGGCAAAAGTCCAATGCAAAGGTTCAAAGAAAAACAGATATCGATAAGTTTAAGTCGATCAAGGATGCCGAGGGTTTTTGCTAGCGAATTTGGAGAGTTGAAAAACGGCGGCCCGCCGGATTATGTTGTGGGAGCTATTTTGACTCAGGCTGGGAAACGATTTGCTTCTGGCGAAGGCAATGTCGTCCGTTTAAAGTTCAGTCAGAGACCCAGAATCAAGCAGTGATTAGTACCATGAGAACTTTTATTCACCGAAGAGAATGATTTATGAACCAATACCAGCCCCAGAGAAAGCTACCCACCAACTTCATCGCCATTGCTGCATCTGTGCTGATAGCCGGTTCTGGCTACATGCTGTTTTCAGTTCGTTATGGCGAACCCATCCGGAAAGGGAATCGCACGGCATCGCAGATGAAATCATTAGAACGAGACCTGCCCGGAATGGTCAAGGAATCGGTAGATTCGGCGTACGAAAAAACCACGGCTGGTGTAAGTGGTGAACTCGGGGCTCGTTTGGCGGAGAGTGAAGCATCCCGAGATAGTTTGACCCGCCGCGTTGTGCAGCTTGAGCAAGAGATCGCCAATCTGCGTGTATCACTCCAACAGCTTGCAGCGGGGACACCGATTGCAAACAGTATCCAGCCAGCAGCAAGCAATGCAGCCATTCCCTCAACTCAATCGGGGACACCGGGTTCAACTATTCCCAGCGTGTCTCCAGTTGTAAACCCGCCTGCTGCGTTCCCACAGATTGGGATCAACAGTCCCTTGTCAAGTGTGCAAATGGGTGATATTCGCATAGATATTTTATCTGCTAAAGTTGCGGGCAAGCAAACCATGATCGAAATGCTTGTGACCAAAACAACTGCTGGTGAGGGCTATTTCTCGATTACAAATTCGATTCAGAGTATCCGTAGGATGGTCACTGCTGATGGGTTGGAGTTTGACAGCCTCTTTGTAGGGCGTCCGGGTGGATCAAATAGCTCGTCGATTAAAGTTGAGTTGATTTCCGGGACAGCAATGAGATTGGTTCTTTACTACAAGGGCCAGATGCCAGCAGCCCCGTTTCTTGCTCGCCGTATCGAGTTCACCGCCTATGAAGATCGTCCTCGAAAAATACCATTGCAGTTCCAGTTTGACAATATCGCGGTGACTAAATAACCATCAACCTACTCGATGTCCACTTGTTGGAATGTCTTATTATTTGCCTCTTGGTTGGCTTGTTTCTTCTGCTCAATATCAGCTTCAATTTTAGAGTCTCGGATGCTGACACCTTCACGGCGAATACTGCGATCTGCGAACAGATAAGCCAATATCGCTCCAAATGATCCTACTAGGAATATGCTGCCAACCGCCCAGCCTGATCGTGTAGGTAAAAGCAAGAATGCGAGTGTGCCAAGGAGTAAGAATGCAATGGCTTCGCTTTCTATGCGAAGTACAGAGAGGATCAATAAGCCTGGGTGGTTGCTGTGTTCAGGATGTGGATGGCGTTGGCGGGCGATTGCCCATATGTACTCAACAATCCATTTGAGGGTATACACARCCCAGAGCAAGAAAACSGCATCGCCRGCWGTGYTTTGSAGAGCATYGGCAAGGATAAGNNSMANANCAYGCTGGARACSAGRAAYGAGAAKATACGGYAGTTYGCAATYCCRCGRCCTGTGTGCATCAARTGRTCAACGATCTCWAGTGGTATCCACAAGAAGATGTAGAAGAAGGCCTTGAGCAAATAGCCCATGACAGTCCAAACATCCTTGTTTGAGGCCACTGCCCACATTGAATCCAATACATCGGGATCATCTTTTGACATGGTGTGGGGCCTTATGGTGCGGGATCATTTTTAATTTGCTGCGATTCAATGCTCAGGCTGTTTTCGTTCGGCTTTCCGCACATTATTTTGGTCTTTGTGAAGTTCACGAATTTGATGGAGAACTGTGTTCGTGTCGTTTATATGCTGCATTAGGTCTTGAGGGGATGGGGGAGTCGGCTGTTTGCCATCGGGGGTATCGTGGGCATTCGTATTGTCACAGCAGATTTTGTGAAGTCTTTGAATCTCATCGCAATGATCTTTGCTGAACACGAGGGCATGATGTAAATTGCGTGTTTTCACCTCGTTCCGATAGCGAAAAACAGTATCACCAAAAACAACCCTTTCGATTATTCGTTCAATTGTTGCTCGTAGATCTCCATAGAGATTGCTAATCTCTCGTGTATTGGCTTCAGATGGCTGCGGTTGCCATTCTCGAACGAGTTTTCGGCAGGACTTTTGTAAAGAATCTATCCGATCCTCTGGTTTCATGGTGTCCCACGGAACGCCATCGGTGACAGTGCCAGGTAAATTGTTAGCCCATTCAATTTTACGACATGTGGGTGAGATATTTAGTTTGTCTGCAGCTTCACAAAGTTCGTGTAGAAAGACATTGTCATGTGTAAAAACGATGACTTGGCGAGTGCTTGCTTCTCGGGCCAGTCGGGTAGCTATATTCTCGCGGTGAGTATGGTCTAAAGATGAAACTGGATCGTCGAAAACAAGTGCGGATTTGTGGGAAGACTGAGACAACTCAGCCAAGAAAGCGGCTAAAGCTATGCATCGTTGTTCACCTTCGCTGGCAACATCCAGGATGTTCACATCTGGGCTATTTTTTAGACGAAGTCGAAAATGAAGTTTCGCTTTTTTGCCGCCAACAGGGTGGAGTTCAGGTTCAATAGTTCTTAACTGTAGTTCGGCAAGCTCGGAATGAAATGAATTAACAAACTGATCTGTTACGAAATGCTGTGCGAGTTTGGTGCTAATTGTAGTGATTGGAGCTGATTTCATGTCAGCTAGACACTGAGTCATCGACTCTAGCATTTTGACTTGATCGATGTATTCAATGACTTTGTCAACATTGTCCGCGAGCCATGCCTTCGCGACAAGTTCGTCAAGCTCTGACTGTGCAGCACTTCTGGTATCTTCATCGACAAGTGCACGCTGCTGTTTTTCTAGGACATCTAGCTTCGTGGAAATATCTTCAATCTTACTGATGATAGGTTTGCTATCCGGGAAATTATCGAGTTCAACAACTGAAGATTCTTCGAGAGAAGTCTTCATGGTAGATAGCCGTGTCGATAACAGATCACAAAACTCTTTAAGATTACTCGAAAGTTTCGCGTCAAGCTCATCTAAATCAGATTTTGCGTTTGTATAGGCGGCGGAAAGGCTATCAAGCTCAGTTAAGCAGTTTTGGATAGCATTTAGAGCTTCATTGGCATCATCCACCCTTGATTGTGCGTCACTTTCAACAAATCTTCTGAAGCTTTTCAATCTTTGGCGAGTAATATCATCAATAGGTTCTTGGCAAAGTAGGCAATTCTGTATCTCAATGGCGTCGGGGAAGATAAGATCAGGGTATGCCTCCTTATTGGAGAACTCTTTGGCTGCATCATACAAGGATTTCCAATACAAGGTTCCTGTGCCTGTTAGCAGTTTATCGCCAATGTCAGTAGTTATTGAGTCTCCCAGTCGGGCTGTTGCAACTGCTCGTTCTTTCTGTAGATCGGCAAGCGTACTCACTGCAGTATCATTGGCCTCTTTTGCATAATTCTTGATGAGTGTGAACAGATTGTCCATGCGTGTTTTTCTAGCCAAGGTCTGGTTCGCGATTTGAGTGGGGTCGGCAGACAGACTTTCTTTTAAAATCTTTAGCTGGTTTTGTAATTCATCAGTAAATTCAGCAGCTTTGGTTCGGATATCCTCGGGGTCTGTGCTTCCGCTGATTTGCAAGAGTGTGCGGCGGATCTCAGTATCGGATTGTGGCCAAGATGATGTGTGAGTTGATATGCTTGACTTTAGCACAACGATTTCATCACTGATATTCTTCGATAGATAATCGCAAATTCTCACGAGCTCAGGTAATACATCGAGACCAAATGGTGTGAATGATGCTGCATCATCATTGCTGAGGTAGTGTGATGCTGAAGTAGAGTCAAATACAAAAATCTGTGAAAGGTCAGGATGGGRTGGTTTGCCGTCAACCCATTCTAGATAAGTTGAATTTGTCCCAGACATCAATTCGATTTTCGCAGAGGCAGGTGAGTTTTGTTTGGGGGCAAATACATCGGCCCTAATTGTGGGGGTCTGCCCTCGTGTGCGGCAGGCCTTCTTGATAACTCTTGCGTAACCAGTCTTTCCAGTCCCGTTCTTACCGTAGATCACATTCAGACCGATTTTAGGATCAAATGTCAGTGTTTGGTCAGAGGGTATTCTGTTGACATGCTTGAGTTCAGAAATTGAGGTCAGATTAATGCCTGCATTGGCATTATTCGTCGTTGGAATATGGTCTGCTTGCAGCGGTACAGCCGTTGGCACCTTAGTCCCTTCGGGCAATATATTATGTTCGTTTCGTGCAATGTTTTCCAGCTCAGAGACATCAACTTGTGTAACGATCTCTTGAGTGATAAGACGGCGAAGGGCGTCCATTTGCCAAATTGGAAGCTTTGAATCAGTTGCCCACTTTAAGATGACGGAGAATGCTGAATCATTGGGGTCGATGGTGATTGTTCTAGGCATTTTCAATACCCTCCTCTTCACCGGGACTTTCAAGCATTGGCATACTCAGGCCTTCAATCTCTTGAAGACTACGGCCAGCGATTCCTTGGAGGTCGCCATACATGCCTGCGGTGGAATCGATTACGCCGGTGATTTGGGCATCACGCTTGGCCCACATACGCATCATGGATTTTCGTTCTTTTTCCAAGTCCTCACGCATCTCGCTGAACTTTTCAACAATGGCCTCTACACGGTGACGGAATCGTGGGCCGGTGAGATATTCATAGACTAACTCAGTCTTGGTTTGCTGCCCTTCGCTGGTTTGCCTAGCGAAAGCGTACTGAATCGTCGCGTGCCGCAATGTGATGGCAACGGGAATGGCTAGGTGCGGTGAGACCACCCACACGCCATCAATCTGATCGAATGCAGTCACGCCTGCTGGGAGGGCTTGAGAGATAATGATGGCAATATCTGCCTTCGCTCTCCGCTGATCTTCACGAAGTTTCACAAGCCAGCCATCGCTCCAGTTCTTTGTGCGTTTTGATTCCCAAAGAATAGTGCCGCAGACATTCCCGTTTTGACTAACAACCCTTTGCAGCACATCGCCGCCAAACTCGCCCTTGGGTACAGGCTCAATATGATCAAGTGGAAACTTGGCACTGAGAAGCGATTCAAGTTCAAGTTCTTGCACTTCGCCTTGAAGTTGTTGAGAACCTTGTTCTGCTCGGCGTTTGAGGTCTTCGATTTTCTTTTGCATCGAGGTGATGATTTGTTCTTTCTCCATCACACGCAGCTTCATGCCTTCCTCGGCTTCTTTGCGTGCCTGGTCGCGTGCAGCGGCCAGGGATTCCTGAATGCGTTTTTCAATGGTCAGTTCCATTTCTCGTTTTTGATCGTCAAGTTCTCGTTCTTTACGAATCAATTCCACCTGAGCCTTCTGGGCTTCGGCAAGTTTGCSRYSYCGSKKSYWGWRMACMWCWKKGAKTTSTTSGACTKYACCTKSKYKGKYKWYSAKYWCRYCWCCSRYRGCSTCGCGGGCTTTCTTGGCTTCTGCTACTACAATGGTTGCTCGCTCGGCTTTGAGGCGTTCGCGGACTTGATCGCCGATTGATTCGCGTTCGGCTGCCAGTTTCTGTTTTTCCGCCTCGATATGCTGCGTCTTTTCACGCATCGACTCTTCTGCATCAGCAATCCGCTGCTCATACTTCAGTTTGGTCGCTTCAACCAAGGGGGCTGCAAGGGATTCGGTAAGCCGAATCTCGGCTTTACAGTTGGGGCAAGTGATTGTGGGTTCTGGTGTTGCCATTCGTATCTCTATTCATGATTGATGTGTGTGGGATTATAACAGCACCCGAACCGATTCTAAAGAGACTGGCTTCAGATAAATCCATTCTTATCCATAACTTGTGGGTTGTTTGTGTTTCCACACGCTGAATCGCAACTCTCCCATAGAGAATGGCCCGTTCTAGGATTGTTCTTTATGTGGGAAAGCACGAGCAACGAGTTGAAATCTGGGCCGGGTCATATGCCAGATTTGTGATGAGAATCAACAATGGCCAGAATCGCATCTTGGATAGCGGGGGGCAAGCTGGGCCAAGCCTCGGCTATCCTCTTTATACAGGAATCTTGATAGGCGTTGTTTGTGCCAGTTTCTGCCTGATTGTGTCCAACAAAAGCGGCCAATGTGCGGCCACTATTTTGCCCATTGTCGCAAATGCTGTTGGTGTCAGCACTTGCTTTTTTAGTGTCTCTGGTTTGGGACCAGAAGGTCGCAGGTTCAAGTCCTGTCTCCCTGATTGATCCATTTGGATCTGAAATACGAAAAGGCTTGTGCATTGCACGGGCCTTTTTTATGCGCACTCAGGGTTTTCAAAGCAAAGTTTTGGACCGGTTGTCAGCGTTTTTCATTGCTTGCGGTGTGCATGTACCGATGCGATTGGGTATGGTGTGAGCATGGCAAATGACGGAGCCAAAACTGGGGAGCGTGTTGAGCAGGTCGAGTCGATCAGTGCTGTTCGTGCGCCCCAACGCCGAAAGGATAACCCGCTGACGCGATCGCTCGCGGGGATGCTCGGGATGGGCGTATTGGGGTTGATGTTTCTTGTCTGTCTGGGTTCTTTGCCTTGGACGCTCTCAGCGGGTGTTGATGCGGACGGGCAGTCGATCAGCGTGCCGAGATATGATGCCGGATCGCCCAAAGCGGGTCGGCTTCCACCAAGTTGGTGGGCGTATGACGAGCAGGATATTGAACGATCGACCAAAGCGATCGAGCCGGCAGTTTTAGAACAGATCGCATTAGAACACAGCACCACAGTGGATCAGTTGATCGAGGCTCAAGATGAGGCGACGCTTGATCTTGTCAAGCCGTATTGGCCGAGGTATTGGCTCGGGTCTGATACGCTCGGGCGGTCTTTGGGCGTTCGGCTGCTCGCTGGAGGGGGGATATCGCTGACGATCGGGATCGCTGCCGCGCTGATTAGCGTGAGCATTGGGACGATCTACGGTGCATTCGCAGCCTATATTGGAGGCAAGGTTGATTCGGTGATGATGCGGGCGGTCGATGTGCTGTATGGATTGCCCTACATCTTGTTGGTGGTGTTGCTGGCGGTGGCGAGCGATGCGATGGTCGATGAGTGGGTGACGCATAACAAAGCCAAAGCCAAATGGATGCAGAATCAGGTCGTTGAGACGCAGTTTCAAGATACTGGCGAGAAGCTTTCAAGGGCCGATGCTCGGATAATTCTTGGCGGTGACTTGCAGTTGAATGATGAGTTGGTCACACAGGCTGTTGCGTTGTATCCTCGGCGAGAGATCTCTGCGGGGACGCGGACGATGCTCGATGTGCTGACGCTGCTCGTGGCGATCGGTGGCGTAAGCTGGCTGACGATGGCGCGGGTGATTCGTGGTCAGGTGCTGAGTTTGAAGAATCAGCAGTTTGTCGAAGCCGCCCAGGCGATCGGTGGATCGCCCACGCGGATCTTTGTTCGGCATTTGCTTCCCAATTTAGTTGGCCCGATCGTGGTGTATGCCACGCTGGCGGTGCCTCAGGCTATTTTACAGGAAAGTTTTCTCAGTTTTCTTGGGATCGGCGTCAAACCGCCTTTGCCAAGCTGGGGAAACCTTGCTGCGGAAGGACTTGGGGAGCTGAATACTTACCGGAGTCACTGGTGGCTGTTGTTCTTCCCGTGTTTATTGCTCGGTGTGACGCTCTTGGCGATGAACTTTGTTGGAGAAGGTCTRCGAGAAGCGTTCGATCCCAAGCGACAACGCTGATCRAGGATGATATTGTATAGACCCGCTCGCACGGTTGTGTGGTGGGTTCTCGATGAGTGGGTTGCTCGTCGAACTCGATAGAGGCAGGTGCAAATGCAGAATAAGTTTGGTCTCAAAGATTTCGTGCTCATGGTGCTCGTTGTTCTTGTTGGCGTGTTCACGCTCTTGAATATCAAAGAGGGCGATCGGCGTTGGACAAAGACCCAAGAGTTGCTCAACAAGGTCGGGACTGTTGAACAACAAGTCGCCAAGCTTGATCGCAATCTTCAAGAGGGCGAAGCTTCGACCCAAGAAGGACTCAACGCGATCGCTGGCCAGCTTTCAAACCTCGACGCTCGGCTTTCGAGCGGCGAGTTCAGCGTAAACACATCTGGAAGCGGATCGGGATCAGCCACAGTTGGCGGCAACTCGCGCGAGAGGTGGGCTCGCCCTGGCAGCGTGCCTATCAAGTGGCAGCCAAAGTTTGGGTTCGCAATCGAGCCTTACGATCTTGATGGCTATTCACGCGGCGGCGAGTTTACTGAGGTATTCACTGCCCAGCTCAGCAAGCTCACTCCAGTGCTGGCAGAAGATACCTATGCCCGTCGGATTAATGATCAGATCTGCGAAACGCTCGCCGATCTGAATGCTCAAACGCTTGAACTCGAAGGTTTGCTCGCTGAGGCTTGGCAGTACGATCCGAACGGATATTGGCTGCGTGTTAAACTTCGCGAGAATATCAACTTCTCCGATGGCGTAGAGATCACCGCAGAAGATGTCCGTTGGACATTCCATGACTACATCAATAACCCTGAACTCGAAACGGAAGCTTTGCGTTCGATCATGACCTCGATCGAGAAGGTGGAAGTGATTTCTGAGAAGGTCGTCGAGTTCACCTTCAATCAGCCTGACGCATATAACCTGCAAGCTGCGATGGGGTTCTATATCTTGCCAAAGCATTTTTATACCCAACTGACTCCGAGCCAAATCAANCAGAGCACCGCGCTTTCGATGGGCTCTGGGCCGTTCAAACTCGACATCCTTGATGTCGACAACCAATGGGCGCCGGGCAAGGATGTTATTTTGGTTCGTAATGAACAGTATTGGGGACCCAAGCCAGCTCTTGAATCGATGCGTTATAAGGTGATCATCGAACCAATCGCCAGCTTGACCGAGTTCCGAAATGGCAATGTGAGTATGATTACTCCGAGTTCGCCGCAGTTTAGCAAGGTGTCTCGTGAAGAAGGTTGGGATGACTTTGCGTATTCACACAACTGGGCGAACATGCGTTCAGGATACGGATTTATTGGCTGGCAGTGTGGGCCTCGCGATGGCAAGCTGACGCCATTTCATGACAAGCGGGTTCGTCAGGCGATGACCTTGATTCTTGATCGCCAACTCATCATCGATGACATGTTTAATGGAATTGGTGAAAGAGCGGTTGGGCCAAACAACCCGCCTTCACCTGCTGCGAATCCTGAGATTGAACCTTGGCCATACGATATTGAGCGTGCGAAGGCATTGCTCGCTGAAGCTGGTTGGGTGGACACAGATGATGACGGCATTCTCGAAAACGAACGCGGTGACGAGTTTACTTTCGAGTTCACTCGTGTTGCGGGATCACAGACGACTGAGCGGATTCAGATTTACCTCGTCGGGCAGTGTGCCTCGGTTGGTATTCGCTGTAATCCTCGGATTGTGGACTGGTCTTTGTATGATCAAATCTTGAAGAACCGAGATTTCGATTCCATTATGATGGGCTGGGCTGCATCGTCTCCAGAGTCTGATCCCAAGCAGATCTGGCATACCGATTCGATCCAGAACCAAGGGCATAACTTTATTCAGTGGGATGCAGGGCAGGATCAGTACATCGATAAGATCAAGCTGACCCTCGATGCATCTGAGCGGATGAAGGTATTCCATCAGTTCCATTCGTTGATCGATGAAGAACAGCCTTACACCTTCCTGCGGGTTGGGCCTTGGCTTCGGTTTATCAACAAAGATTTCGAGAATGTACATCCATATCCCAAGGGATTGGAACAACGCGAGTATTTCTACGCTGAGTAAGCACAAGGAGCGTTTGTCCCATGGGTATTTACATTCTCAGACGATTGTTGTTGATGATTCCGACGCTGCTCGGGATTACCTTCTTGGTGTTCATGCTTATCGCGTTGAGCCCTGGTGGTATCGGTGCGGGGTTGTCTGCGGGCAACGGGCAGATGGATCAAACCAACCGCGCGATCAAAGAAGCCTATCTTGAAGATCGATACGGTCTCGATGCGTCCCCCCCGGTGCAGTATGTACGCTGGCTTGGTCGGATTTCACCGATCAAGTTCGGCAAGCGTGACCAGGTCGATCCGACGGGCACTTTCATTCAGCCACCTAAGGCTGTTAAGGCGCCGCCATTGTGGGAGTGGTATATTGATGAGTTGCCCGTCGCGCAGGTTGATCCGAATGCTCAGGCTTTTGCATGGGCGGATGATGCCAATGAGTTGAGTAAGTCAATGGTGTATCGCAGGCAGGCGAACCAGTATTCCAAAGCGCGTGCGAAGTTGATTAGCGGGCGGGCCTTGCTTGATACAGAACTCGGCAAAGCGATCGGCGAGTTGAAAATCAAGAAGGCGCATGATAAGAAGGGCAAGGTCAAGCACGATGTGATCGAGCCGATGCGTGCGCAGATTGAAAGCACCGAGTTTATTGATGAGATCAATCGGCTCGGTAATGACTTGGTCGGCTATTACCAGAACGCCCTCAATGAGCGTGAAAAGCTGATGGCGATATTCAATGCCAAGCCATATCCAGAAGCCGGATTTGGGATTCTCCCAGGGCTGAGTATTTCCAAGCCCGATATGGGGCAGTCGTTCTCGAAGTCTCGCCCGGTGATGGAACTGATTTCTGAAGCGATCCCCATTACGATTTTGTTGAACCTGATCGCGATTCCGATTATCTACTTCATTGCGATTCCTTCGGGGATGCTCGCTGCGGTTCGATCGGGTGGCGTGTTTGACAGAGCGAGTGGATCACTCTACATCGCACTTTGGTCGTTCCCGATTCCGTTGGCTGGTGTATTGATGGTTGGGTATATGGCGAACCATAACTATTGGTTCGGGGTGTTCCCAGCGAGTGGTTTGCATTCGTCGGCATCCGATGGCTTTACATACCTTCCATCGAGAATCGATGGGCATTGGCAGTTTGGATATCTCTTGGATATGTTCTGGCATGTGTGCATGCCTGTGACCTGTTTGGTCTATGGCGGTTTTGCGGTGCTCTCCAAGCAAACGCGTGCAGCGATGCTCGACAACTTCAATATGGATTATGTTCGTACCGCCAAAGCCAAGGGCGTGGCGTATAAGGATATCGTGTTTAAGCATGTGTTCCGCAATAGTTTGCTGCCTTTGATCACGATGTTTGTGTCGATCTTCCCGGCGATGCTCGCGGGTTCGGTAGTGATCGAAAAAATCTTTACCATTCCTGGCATGGGCAACTTGGTGATCGAATCGATCAACCTCAAGGATCGTGAGTTGTTGTTGGCCAACACCATGATGATCGCAGCGGTGAACTTGCTGGCTTTGCTGCTCGCCGATATTCTGTATTCTATGGCTGATCCAAGGATTTCGTACAAATGAGTATCGCAACGACCGAACCCGAATCTGTTACCGGCGTGCAGCTTGCTCAAGGCATTGGGCATCAACCCGCGCAGGGTTTTTGGACCGAAGTGTGGGGGCAGGTTATCCGGCGCCCGGCTGCGGTCAGTGGTATTGTTTGGATCGCGATCATTGCGTTCTTTGCAATCTTCTCGCCTGTGATCGCTTCTGGTCATCCGCTTATTGCGTGGGCGATCAATGAAGATGGATCAAAGGGGGCGATGAGTTCGCCAATGCTCCATATGCTCAAGCTCTCTGATGTCATCTTGATATTCTGGGGGATCTGGGCACCCATTTTGCTCCTTTTGCCTATTAAGAAATTGACGATTGGCGAGAAGCTCAGATTGATTATCGCCAGCGGCATCCAGATCGCGATCGCGGTTGTTCTCATCGGTGCAGTTTCGAGCGTGTTTGGCGCTCGCGATGCGTCTGATTGGATGCGGTCGTGGGAACAGAAAGAGTTCTTCTCCTATATCGCATCAGCAGTGATTGCAGTGATCGCGGCGGTGCCGTTTGTAGCCATTTCGATCGGTGTGTATAAAAGCCGATGGCGTGTGATCTATGTGATTGCGGTTTTGTTGCTCACGGTTATTTTGGGTGGTTGGAAATGGGCACCCAACACCAGTAACTTTTTTTATCGTGCGGACCAAACAAACGCAGAGCTCGATGCGATGTATACGCTCGTGCCGTTTTCGCCAGATCAGTCCGAGACGGCGATGTACAACCGTCCGCCGATGTCGACGCCTTTGGATTCGATGTGGGACCGTTTGGCCGAAGAAGAACGCGTTCGGCTTGGGCAAAGAGCCAGTATTTCTAACGATCAACTCGCAGAGATCATGGTTACCGATACAACATTCTCTGATCTTCGCCGAGTCTCCGCATCAATCGATGACCTGCTCTCGTATCCGCTCTATGACTTGATCGATGAACTCGAGGCAATGGCAGACAGCGGTCAGATTACCGATCTGTTCACACTCAAGCAAGCGATTGTTGGTACGAGCGCGCCGACCCATGTGATGGGGACCGATACGCTCGGGCAAGATGTGCTTTCACAGATGATGCACGCGTGTCGGCTTTCGATTTCGATCGGGTTTATCTCGACGGGTATTGCAGTTGTGATTGGTGTAATCGTCGGGTCGCTGATGGGCTACTTCGGCGGGTGGGTCGATCTGTTGCTCTACCGCGTTGTTGAAATCTTCATGGCGATCCCGGTGCTGTTCCTGTTGATCGTGGCGGCGAGTGTGCTACCCAGAAACATCTACTTTATGATGGCGATTATCGGTTGCTTTACTTGGACTGGCGCAGCACGGTTTGTTCGTGCAGAGTTTATGAAACTTCGTGAGACTGATTATGTGCAAGCAGCCAAAGCGGTGGGCTTGCCGTTATGGTCGATTTTGTTTAAACACATGCTGCCCAATGGCGTGACTCCTGTGCTTGTGGAATCTTCATTCGCGATCGCAGCAGCGATTTTGATCGAAGCAACACTTTCATACCTGGGGCTTGGCCCATCTGGGCAGGCGAGTTGGGGCAAGCTGCTCTCGAACGCATCTGGTGAGACATCAGACTTTATCTGGTGGCTTGCGATCTTCCCGGGTGCAGCGATTTTCCTGACCACAATGGCATACAACCTGATCGGCGAGGCGCTCCGCGACGCGATCGATCCGAAACTCAAGAAAGCACGCGTCTAAGATCTGTGAAAGCTCAGAGCGTGAGGAGTAGATATGACTGAATCAACGATCGAACAAACCCAAAGCACTGCAAAGTCTGTGCTGGCCGAACAGCCGATCATGCAGGTGAACAACCTTGCGGTATCGTTCGACAATGGCTCGGGCCCACGCATCCAGGCGGTCGACGGCGTTCGCATGACGGTTTACCCTCGCCAGACTTTGGCAGTGGTTGGTGAATCAGGCTGTGGCAAGTCGGTGACCTCGATGAGCTCGATGCAACTCGTGCCTCGTCCTCCCGGGCGTTTCGATCGCGGCGAGATTTTGTATCGCTTGGAAGATGGCACGGTTGTCAATCTGATCGAACTGAGCGAAGCGGAGATGCGAAAAATTCGGGGCAACGAGATCGCGATGATCTTCCAAGAGCCGATGACCTCGCTCAACCCGGTCTACACCGTTGGCGATCAGATCATCGAAGCCATCACGCTTCATCAAGATGTGACGAGCAAAGAGGCGATGAAGATTGCGATTGAGGCAATGGAGGCGGTTGGTATTCCTGATCCCGAAGATCGAATCAAGGCGTATCCACACCAGTTCTCGGGTGGTATGCGTCAACGGGTGATGATCGCGATGGCACTTGCGTGTCAGCCTCGGTTGTTGCTTGCAGATGAACCCACGACCGCGCTTGATGTGACGATTCAGGCGCAGATTCTTGAGTTGATCAAGGATCTCAAATCAACGCGTGATATGGCTGTGATGCTGATCACCCATGACCTTGGCGTTGTTGCCGAGAATGCGGATGTTGTGTGTGTGATGTATGCTGGGCGTGTGGTTGAGTTTGCCAATGTGTACGATCTGTATGCGAACCCGATGCACCCGTATACGCGTGGTTTGCTCGCGAGTATCCCAACGGTGCATACCAAGCTCGATCGCCTGACCACGATCACCGAGATCGTCGATAATCCTGAAGAGTTTAAGATGTTGCCTGGTGCTGATCAGGGGATCACGCCTTGGTGGCCTTGGAATGATGCGCCTGCCGATTTGTGCAAGCGTGACGAGCCAGCGGGTGATTATGTGCTTCGCAAGGTCGCCAAAGATCACTGGGTTGGTGTATGGCGCACCCAAGCGGTGAAGAATGATGAATCATCACCGCCCGAGCTTACCTTCCGGGTAGCCGATCAAGAGTCGGCTACGGATTAACTGTATTCGATTTGATGAGCGTTGGAGCCAAGCCTCATGCGTGTGCTGATACTTGTTGATGCCCAGTTTGCGATTCATGAACGCGCGTTGATTGAGCGTGTGGTTGTTGGGCTTGCCAACGAAGGGGTCGCTGCGCAGGTTGTGCTGCCTAAGGATCGCCATCTTGATGAATACGGATTTGATCTGCTCAGCGAACCTATTTGGTACGCCGATCGTGGGTTAGCCCTCACACGCTCTATCCGAGCAACCCAAGTAGCCAAGCGCGTGGTCAAAGATCAGGGTGTCAAAGACAGCGACTCGCTCGGTGGTGTGATCGATGTGGTCCATGTGTTTGGTGGCGGGGCGTGGGCGATGGGGCGAGAACTCGCCCGAATTCTTGACGCCGGGATGGTCTTTGAGGTCTGGCGGGCCGGGCTGATCGAGTCTGCCAAGGGGCTTCATCTTGAAGAATCTGACCGGGCATTGTTTAGTGTGCCCGAGCGTCCGTTTGAAGCGGGATTAATCAAAGCCGGGCTTGGGCAGCGGGTGCATCTGGCGCAGTGGGGGGCGCAGGTTTCGAGCGAGATGGTGAACATCTTCCGCGAAGAGAAAAACATATCCATCGTGCTGATGAGTTCTGGCCGACAGAAGGAACAATGCGTCGCTGCATTCGAAGGCATCGCCGACGCGATCGAATCGCATGATGATGTGATGGTCTTTGCAAACCTTGAAGTAGTCGAGCGGGCATCACTTTGGGCAAAGGTCCAAGAACGCAAACTCGAAGACCGGTTTACGATTATCGATCGGAGCGAGGATCGCCGAGATCTGCTTTTGCGTTGTGACATCATGGTCTATCCAGACACGCTTCATGAAGAGCGCACCTTGCTTCTCGATGTGATGGGTACGGGGATGGCGATTATCGCAGGCAACGACGAATATATCACACCAATCCAAGACTCGCCCGGCATCTCGATCGTCGATCGTCCATCGCGCAGCGCATGGGCAGAGAAGCTCAAGGCGTGTTTGGGGGATCGGGATGCAGCTCGTCAATCCGGGCTCGATTCGCGTGAGTATGTGTCCAAGCACCGCCGAACGGGGATGTATATCACTGCGATATTGGACGGATATCGCAGTTTATGCAACGACGAGCAGGCAACAGGCTCGGAATAAGGTCCGAGAGTATCGTTCGTACATTCTGCGAGTTGCCCATTGAATAACTTAATCGGTATAACCAGAACGATTCTCACGATCGATCGGTCATCGAACTGGTGAATCTGCGGTTTTCGTACATACTTGATTCAAGTCCTGCATTGACGCAGGGCACACGCTGTAGGTTTTTAACCAATCCGGTTTGAACCCATCTGCGTGACAACAACCAAAGAATGGAGAACCGAAATGATGTTATTTACAGTTGTCAGTTCAACAGCACTGTTAACCACAACAATCGGTGCAATGACACTCGCTACGCTGGGACCAGTTCACGCGACAAACAATACAGCCAAAGATCAGGTACGCTCGCCTGAGATTATCGAAATTCATGCGGGCATGATCAACACCAGCGACACCCGTCGCGGGCAGGTTCGTTTCTCGAACCAAACCCGAGGCAATGTCATCGCGGTATCAAACGCCGACGGCTCGATCGCATGGGCAAGCTCCGATCGTGAAAAGCTCGGCGGCCAAGATGCCCCAGCATTGATCTATGTCCAACTCTTCGATGGCGTCTTCGCGATCGATCCGTTCCAGCGATTGCCCGCCGCGACTGATGCAACCGCACAGATGCTCTTCCGTGGGACGACTCTTGATACCGACCGCACCCAGCACGGGCGTCAGTACATCGATCGCACCAAAGAACTGTTCAGCAAGCTTGAGCAGGCCCGGCATAACTGGCTCCGCGACAACGGATTCTTCGGCGTACGCGTCTACACCAATCCAAACGCTCAGGGTGAAGCACAGGCTAGGGCCAATACGCTTCCCAAGCCCGCAGCCGTATTCGAGCGTCCAGCCGATATTCCTCGTGTGAAATCACGCGAGCAGGTCAAGGCGAACGATCAGGAAAACATGTCCGGCATCGCTGCGATGCTTTCGGGCGATGAGCCTATTCGCATCTCAATGCCTCACAATGTGGCCTCTGATGTAGTCGCCCGTGTCGAGAAAAAGAACGATGAGCAAGCCCAAAGTACCAAAGTAGCCATCGATAACTAAAGTCAATCGCTTGCAGCGGGTGACGAATGGGTGAAGGGGTCGTATCGTATTGATATGACCGGCCGACTCCCTTTCAATCCCGATCGAATGAAGAGCAAGCACTCAGTAGAGAGAGCCGGCGCTCGGGACGACAAGTCCCTTGTGTCGGTTTTGGCGAAAGACAATGCTATCACCGTGTCACAGTTGGCAACGCGGATCGATCACGCGATCAAAGCAGGCTTGTCAGATCGGTTCGCGGTCATCGGCGAGGTCAGTTCGCTCTCGCATCGGACGCACTATTACTTTTCGCTTAAGGACGAACACGCCGTCATTGGTGCGGTCGTCTTCGCCTCAACCGCTCGGCGGATGAGCTACACCCCAACGCATGGCGATTCGGTGATCGCCAAAGGGCGCATCGAGTTTTACGCACCGAGCGGCCGCATTAGCCTGATCATCACCTCGATGACCCCTGTTGGCGAGGGCGATCTCGAACGCCAGTACAAACAACGCTGCGAAGAGCTTCGGGAGCTCGGTTGGTTCGATCCGGCAACCAAGCAAGCGTTGCCAAGCTTCCCGCGTAAAATCGCAGTGGTGACGAGCAAGGACGGGGCAGCGGTCGCTGATGTCATCGACACGATGGGCAAGCGGTGTCCGAGTATCGAACTGCTGATTGTTGATGTGCGTGTGCAGGGCGATTCGGCCAAAGGGCAGATCGCCATCGCGATTAATAAGCTCAATGTGCATGCAGAAAAATTGGGCATTGACGCGATCCTGCTTACCCGTGGCGGCGGGTCGCTCGAAGACCTCTGGGCATTCAACGAACTCGAAGTTGCACAGGCGATCCATGATTCTGCATTGCCAATCGTCGCGGCCATCGGGCATGAGACGGATACAACGATTGCCGAACTCGTCGCAGATGAACGGTGCGCAACACCAACGCAGGCAGCTATGCGATTGGCTCCCGATCGTGAAGCATTGCGTGAACAACTCGCATCGGTGCTGAGTCGGCTCGATCGGACGGTGCGATCCGAGCTTCGCTACGAACAGCAAAGGCTCGATGCGATCGTGGCATCGCGATCAATGTCTGACCCACGGGTGATTATTGAGATTCACCGCGATCGTTTATCAGCGAGTGCCGATCGGTTGATGGGCACGCTCAAATCGACAATTGCAGATTCTCGATCACAGCTTGATCGAATCGCGATCAAACTCGCCCGTCATCAACCCGCAGCCGTCCATGCTCGGCGCGAAGAGCACCTCGATATGCTCCATCAACGCCTCGGGCGGGTCATCAATCGAGCGATCGAGCATAAGCGCGACGAGCTCGGTTCGGTCTCGCGCGAGCTTCACGCAATCGGCCCAGCACAGGTCTTGGCTCGTGGGTTTAGTGTGACCGCCAAGCCTGACGGGTCGCTGGTGCGATCGGTGAGTGATGCAAAGCCAGGCGAGACCATCGTAACGACCTTTGCAGATGGCAAGGTGCAATCGCAGGTTGAAGGGGGTTCGGCAGCCAAATCCGATCCTCGGCTCTTGCCAAATCAACGCCAAACGCCCAAGCGGCGATCCAAAGCCAACAAGAAACCAAACCCCAACCAGCAAGAACTCTTCTAACGAAAGGCGTATCCTCCATCGTGGCTAAGAAAACAACCAAATCTAAAAAAACGGCTCCAGAAGAACTCCGGTACGAAGAGTTAATCGATCAGCTTGAAACCATCGTCGATCGGATTGAATCCGGCGAAATCGGGCTTGAAGAATCGATCAAAGGGTACGAAGAGGGCATCGGGCTCGTGAAACGGGCGCGGGGGATCCTCGATCGGGCAGAGCAGCGGATTATTGAGCTCAATGCCGATTCACTCGATGACGAATCAGAATGATTCTGCATAAAGAGATATCCAGCGATTTGATCCAATCGGCCGATGAATAGCCGATGCCCGACTGGTTTATTTACATGATGCCCTCGCTGACGATTCTGCTCTTTGTGACGGCTGTCGGTGCGTGCATCGGATCGCTGACCAATGTGCTCGTCTATCGGATGCCCCTCGGGCTTGATGTCGTCACGCCGACCTCTCGCTGTCCAAAGTGCGACCATAAACTGACCTGGAGAGAAAACATTCCAATCTTCGGCTGGATTATTCTTCGTGGCAAATGCCGATTCTGTAAGTGTAAAATCTCTGCCGAATATCCGATTGTCGAAACCATTGTTGCGGTGTTGTTTGGAGGGATTTTTGCCCTCTGGTACATCGTGCCCGATGATGCGATGTTTGGACTTGGGCGAATCGCTCCAGAATGGGCAGCCAACGGCCCAGCGATGACTTGGCCTGCCTTGGTGGTGCTGTTGGTGCTTGTCGGGAGTATGGTCTCGATGACCATTATTGATGCGCGGACATCGACCATACCTCTTGTGCTTACATGGGTGCCTGCGGGTGTGGCCTTGGTGCTCCATACCGGGCACGCGGTTTGGTTTCATACCAAGTTCGGCAACCCGGCGATGATGCCTGTAGGGCTCGAAGGCGTTTGGGCGGTGCCCAATGCTCGTATGAAATGGATCACCGCCCCCGGCGAGGTCTGGACAATCGCGACCGGCGGGCTTGCTGGGTGGCGATTTATTGGGATCGGGATCGGCGGATGTGTGGGGTTGATCCTCTCGAACTTGTTCCTTAAGTTCGGATGGCTCACACGAAGCTTTGCCGACTTTGATGAATGGTACGAATCAAATCACACATTAGAACCAGATACGAATACTTCTGAAGAATCAGAAGCAGGCACCGAAAAAATCGAACAAGCAGAAACAGAACCTGCCAAACAACCTGAGTCATCAATCGAAGATTGGCTGATGTATCCACACGCACGCCGAGAGATGATCCGCGAACTCGCGTTCCTCTGTATGCCTGTGCTTTGCGGGCTTGGCGGCGGGTGGTTGTCGATGTGGCTTGTTACGCAGAAATATGGTCAATGGACCGAGATTCCGGGGACCGGACAGCTCATCGCCCCAGCCAATGCCCCCATCTGGCTTGTCGTGCTCGGCGCGGTGCTTATGGGGTATTTGATCGCTGGCGGGGTTGTCTGGGCGGTGCGGATTGGTGGATCGTTGGCCTTTGGCAAAGAAGCGATGGGGTTGGGCGATGTCCACATGATGGCAGCGGTGGGGGCTTGCCTTGGGTGGATCGATCCGACGATCGCGTTCTTCTTGGCCGCTTTTGTTGGCGTTGCGTATGCGATTGTCGCACAAGTATTTAGCGGCAAGCTCAGCCGAGCGATGCCCTATGGGCCGTTCTTGGCGGTCGCAACGATGATGATGATTTTGGGCAAGCCTGTCATTGAGATGGGGCTTGGACGGATCTTTGGGATGGTCAGCCCATTGAACTTGCCATAGGGATGGTTGGTGGGATGACTGATTCTGTTGGGCGCGTTGCCCACGCCGGTGGTGGAACCGGATAGACTGTAGATGAACGAGAACGACACAATACCGGGAGGTGCATGGATGAACACGCCGAAACTATTTCTGATCGCATTGGGCAGCTTGGGCTTAGCCGTACTGGGCGGGTGTAATACCGTCTCGCAACGCGACTACGACGCTGCGATTGACGAGAACACCCAGCTCCGCGAACGCATCGCAGGGCTGCAAGAGACCTCGCGTCAATCAAACGATGGCAACAATGCGTATCAATCACAGAACGATCAGCTTCGTTCAGATATCCAAAGGCTTCAGACTGATCTGAGCGATGCCAAATCAGCAGCGGCTGCTGCCGATGCTGCTGCAAAGGCTCGCCCGGTGACAGGGTTTGAAGGGATTACCGATGTGCAGGTCGGGATGCGCAATGGCGGCGCGATCGTCGTTCGTGTCCCTGGCGATGTACTCTTTAACTCCGGGTCTGAGCAACTCCGCAAGCAAGCCAAGGCAACGCTCGATGGGATTGCTCAGGTCATCAATACAACCTACAGCGGCAACACCGTTCGTATCGAGGGATACACCGATTCGGACAAACTCGTCAAGACCAAGAAAAAATGGGGCACCAACGAGTTTCTCAGCGCTGCTCGTGCGATTTCGGTCGAGACTTACCTTGTGAGCAAGGGTGTTGACAACAACCGGATCTACTCCGCAGCCTTTGGACCTTCGAATGCCAGGGGGACAAAGAAGGAATCACGCCGGGTAGAGATCATAATCCTGAGTGAATAACGGCGAGATAACCCGAATCTGGACGCGTTAAGGTGAATGATTGTGAGATTTGTCATTCCCTATGCGTGTTGAGTTTGCATTTTCGAGCGAGGCGGATACAATCTTTCCGCTTTGGGCTATTGGCGCAGTTGGCTAGCGCACCAGTATGACATTCTGGGGGTCACAGGTTCGAGCCCTGTATAGCCCATTTTGAGAGATTTGGCATCGGATTTATCCGATGCTTATTCTTCGAAGTGTTCATTTGAGCTGAGAAATCAGTCGATTGAACGACATCTGATCACGCCACCTTAGCTCAGTTGATAGAGCAGCTGATTTGTAATCTGCAGGTCCTCGGTTTGAGTCCGAGAGGTGGCNTTTCNSSYTNNNGTTYYAGCCCTTWRRRSMGNGAGWKKAYGNANAYTYGGGCGTGTATCCAAGTGGCCAAAGGGCGGGGATTGTAAATCCTCTTGCGTTAGCATTCGGTGGTTCGAATCCACCCGCGCCCATTCGCATGAAACAGCCCTTTCTACAGCGTAGAGAGGGTTTTTTCGTGGGGTTGTGCGATTTGCATTCGTCATGTTATTATGCTCCAAATACCCTAACATTGTCCACCAGTTGTCATACTTTGTCAACTACTGGTCATACTTTGAGCCATACCCAAATCACCTCCGCCTAGGCTTGGGACATTGCGGAGAAACTGACTGTGCAACTTGGGTACAAATCACCCAATTCGGGAAGGTTTGGTCCGAGAACGCTTCTGGGGAGATAAGGTGGAGGGTTTGGGTTGAAGTGACCCAAGAATTGGTCGATATCGGACAGGTACTGGTGGTGATTCGCCAGATGGAACCTGTCTATGAATGTACCCAAAGCTCAAAACCGATTTGATATCCGTCAATACTTCGTGCGTGGCGAGTCGCTTGTCGCCACGACAGGCATGGCCTTCATTGCGATCCTTGCGTTCGCTGTCGGCGGCGTTGTGTGGATCTCTGCGCGGACAATTGATGATTCGATCGTTTCGCAGAGTGAAGATCAAATCCGTCAAATAAGCGAGTTGATTGCATCACAAGCAGAACTCCGATTGAGCGATGGAGACTTGCAGGGATTGCGTAGGCTCTTCCATGATGCAACTGCGTCTGGGATGGTCGAAGAGTGTGAAGTGAGTATTCCCGATCTTGGCGTGATCGCATCTTCAAATACCACACAAAGCTTTGTGAACAAGCTGCCTGATTCTTGGCAGCCTGCGTCCAATGTTGTCGCGAGCATCACGCACAACGATCAGACTCAACGGACGGTTGTTCTTGAGCCTTTGATTGTTGGTGGGCAGTCTGGGATGACGCTCAAGCTTGTTGTGAACCAATCTGTGCAGGTGATCGGGTCGGATTCGATCCGTGCATCATCGGWCGGGATTGTGAGTGTCGGATTGATTTTGATGCTTTGGGTGTATCGTCGATTCCGCAATCGGCTCGGTGCGCTCGCAGCAATTGGCGAATCGCTCAAAGTGGCATCCGCTGGTGAGCGGCGAGTTCCATGCTTGGTGGTTGGAGAGAATCTTGGTCCAGAAGCAGTGACTTGGAATCAACTGCTTGTTGAACGCGAAGAGCTTGAGCAGGTAAGCGTTGAGCAAGAGATAGTCGAGGCAGCCGCTTCAGGTGGGAGCCAGTCGATTGGCTTGCCCGCCGCGTGTAATACCCTCACGCAAGGCGTCGTTCTTGTCGAGTCTGATCTTCAGGTGGTGTATGCCAACGGGGCTGCGTGTGTATTCTTACGAGTTTCGAGTGATGAGTTGATTGATTCATCGTTTGAGCAAGTGCCTGAATCTGATCTGATAATCGAAACGATCAACAGTGTGCTCGAAAACAACGGCTCATCGCGTCAGGTCATCGAACTCGGTGATGTGAAGAACATCGAAAATCAAGGTGCGATTCTTCGCGTGGTGATTACGCGTGTAGACGAAGAAGATGTGCCTCGGGCGATGATCTTCATTGAAGATGTGACTCAACAACGATTAGCGGATGAATCGCAGAACGCATTTATTGCTCAGGCGACTCACGAGTTGCGCACGCCTTTGACGACTATTCGGTTGTATGCTGAAGAAGCAATTGATTCTGGGAGCGAGGACGAGGAGATCCGTGAGAAGGCGCTCAATGTGATCAACTCGGAGACCCGTCGGCTCGAACGCATTGTTGGCGATATGCTCTGTGTCGCAGAGATCGAGGCGGGATCGCTCTCGATCCATCGGGATTCACTCCGTACCGAGCAACTTCTTATCGAACTCGAAGAGGACTATCAGGCGCAGGCCAAGGATAAATCGATTGAGTTGGTATTTGATTTGCCGCCTAAGTTTCCAACGATCCAGGCGGATCGTGATCGGCTCGGGCAAGCCTTGCACAATCTTGTTGGCAATGCGATCAAGTACACGCCCTCGGGTGGACGAGTTGAGGTGCGGGTAAACTTCGCCGAGAATGATGCACTCAAGTTCGAGGTCATTGACAATGGTATCGGCATCGATGAATCGCAGCACGAACGGATCTTTGATCGGTTCTGTCGGGCGGATGATCGGCGGATTGCCAAGGTGACCGGCTCTGGTCTCGGTCTCGCGCTCGCTCGCCAGATCGCAAGATTGCACGGCGGCGAAGTGATGGTCGAATCTGAAATCGACAAAGGCAGCATCTTTACACTCACGATTCCTGGCACCCAAGAGATGGCCAAAGCAGCATAGGGAGAAGGATCGAGATGAAAATCGAAACGAATCGGCATGGTGCGGTCACGGTGATTCAGCCTAGTGGGCCGGTGATCACGGAAGAAGACGCGACACAGCTACGGACTGAGTCCTTTGAAGTGCTTGGCAATACGCTCGGGCGTTTTATCATGGATGTTACCGAGATGACCTTTGTCGATTCGTTCGGGCTTGAAGCACTTGTAGACATAACGGACGAACTGAGCGCGGGCGGGCAATCGCTCAAACTCTGCGGCATCAGTGATACACTACGCGAGATCATGGCGATTACCGACATCACCTCGAAGTTTCAACAGTTCGAAGATGTGCAAACAGCGGTCAGGAGTTTCTTATAATGGCTCCAAAGAAGAACGATCAGTCACATATCCGCAGGGCACAACGCCCGCGTCTTGTCGGCGAGGTGCTGATTTCTGATGGTCACATTACCGAAGAGCAGCTTTCCAAAGCGCTCGTCGAGCAGAAAACCGCAGGGCGAATGCTTGGGGAAGTGCTTGTTGATCAGGGGATGATTTCTGGCGGAACGCTCGTTCAATCGCTCGCGAAGTGTTTGGGCGTGCGAGGCGTGCAGCTTCGGCATGGCTTGATGGATCCGAGTTTGCTCCCGTTGATCGGCGAAGAAGAAGCTGAACGACTCAAGGCGATCCCGTTGTTTCGTGTGCATAACACGCTGACGGTTGCGATGTGTGAACCTCAGAGTTTACCGACGATTGATCGGTTGCAAGAGCTTACCGGTTTTGAAATTCATCCGGTGCTTGCTCTTGAGGATAATATCAACGAGTTTGTTCGCAAGTATGCCGACGGCGATGTTGATGTCGATGCGTTCTTGACAAGCCTTGCCGAATCTGATGTTGAAGTTGTCGAACGCGAGCAGATTGATGAAGGCCCGGCGACTGATCTCGATCATATGGTCGAGGGTTCGCCGATCGTGAACCTTGTGAATGTTGCGTTGTTGACTGCGGTAAAAGATAAGGCATCAGATATTCACATCGAGCCAAACAAGAATGGAACGCGCGTTCGCTATCGTATCGATGGTTCGCTTCGAGACTTGATGAACCCGCCGCCGGGGATGCACGCGGCGATCGTGTCGCGCATTAAAATTATCGGTAAGATGGACATCGCCGAGAAACGATTGCCTCAGGAGGGGCGTGTTCGGATCGTGGCAGAAGGGCGAGAGATCGATCTTCGTGTATCGAGTATTCCGACGCTCTTGGGCGAGAAACTCGTGATCCGTATTCTCGACAAACAGAACCTTCATGTGCGAATGGAAGACCTTGGGTTTCGTTCCGAAGCACTCGAAGGCTTTCAGCGAACGCTTCGGCTCTCGCATGGCATGGTGCTTGTCACCGGGCCGACCGGGTCGGGGAAAACGACGACGCTTTATTCGGCACTTGATCTGTTGCGTAGCCCAGAGCACAATATTGTAACGGTCGAAGACCCTGTCGAGTATCAGCTTGATTTGATTAATCAGATTCAGGTGCATGACGCGATCGGTTTGACCTTTGCGCGAACGCTTCGTTCGATTTTGCGTCAAGACCCAGACATCATCATGATCGGCGAGATCCGAGATCAAGAAACTGCGGGCGTGGCCGTGCAGGCCGCCCTCACTGGGCATGGTGTGCTGGCGACCTTGCATACGAATGATGCGCCCGGTGCGATCGCGCGTCTTGTAGATATGGGAATCGAGCCATATTTGCTTAGCTCCGCCATCAACGGCGTGGTTGCTCAGCGGCTTGCGCGAACCATTTGTTCATCATGTACAATGAAATATTATCCTAGCGAGATGGTGCTGAAAGATGCTGGGATTCCAGATATGAGCGGCAAGGCCTTCCGAAAAGGTGCTGGCTGTACAAGCTGTCATGACTCGGGTTTTCAAGGGCGAATGGGTATCTATGAGTTCATGGAAGTCACGCCTGAACTTCGTCGATTGATCTATCGCAATGCGCCGACACACACGCTGCGAGCGTTGTTACACAAGCAAGGTCAGCAATCATTGCGTGAAGAAGGCGTTCGGCTCGCGATTGATCAGCGCACGAGTCTTGAAGAAGTTATTCGAGTTACGCAAGTTGATGACAATGAGGGTGCAGATGAAGACCAAGAAGTAGGGGTAGCCGCATGAACTATTCCTACCAAGCGTATGACAAAGCCGGCTCACTTCGTGAAGGAGCGATTGAAGCATCAAGCACAGACGAAGCGACCGAAATCCTTCGTAAGAAGGGCTTGTTTGTCGCATCGATCGATTCGGGGAGCGGCGGGGCAAAGRCGAAAAAGAAGAAATACGCAAGCGGAAAAACAAAGGTCTCATCAAAGATCATCGCCGGGTTCGCTCGCGAGCTTGCGGTGCTGGTTTCAACGGGGACGCCTTTGATTGATGCGATATCGTCGATCGAGCGGCAGACGGGCAACGAGTCTTGGGCGCAAGTTCTTGGCAGAGTACGGACTCGGCTCGAAGAGGGCGATTCGCTTTCTGGATCTCTCGAAGGTGATCGACAGGTGTTCGATGCGGTTTTCAGATCGCTTGTTGCAGCCGGCGAATCTTCCGGCCACCTCGATACCATGCTCCAACGCGTCGCGGTTTTGACGCGAAAACAAGCACAAATCAAGGCGAATGTACTCGGGGCAATGATGTATCCCATCTTGCTGATGGGCGTTGGGGTGTTTGTTGTTTCGTTGTTGATTGGTGTGGTCTTGCCGAGATTTGCAGGGATGTTCGAGACACTCGACACAGAGTTGCCGCCATCAACAGCAGTGTTGATGGCCATCTCAGACTTTGTGCGAGCCTATTGGTTTGGCGTGATCCCTGGGATTGTCGCGGCAGTTTGGGGATTCTCATGGTGGATCATGAGCCCCGGTGGCAAGCGTGTGATTGGGAATATTGTGCTTCGGCTCCCGAAGATCGGCGATATTCTCCGTTCGTTTATGACCGCACGGATTACCCGGTTGCTTGGTGTATTGCTCGAGGCCAAAGTGCCAATGCTCGATGCGATCGCACTCACACGCGAATCGCTTGGGCATGAAAAGTATCAGAATATGATGACACTTGCTGAGGAAGCCGTTACACGCGGCGAGCCGATTAGTTCAGCGTTTTCAGATGGAAGCTTGATGGTATCGTCTGCGTGCGAAGCGATTCGCAATGGCGAACAAACCGGTCGGCTTGCAGAAGTAATGGTGCATATTTCGGATTATCTTGATGAGGACAATGACACCGTAATCAAATCGCTCTCGTCATTGATCGAGCCGGTGATCATGATTGTCCTCGGGATTCTTGTTGGCTTTGTCGCCATCAGTATGTTCTTGCCACTCTTCGACCTTACTGCGACCGCGGGAGCATAATAATGAGCATGCTGAAATCAAAGATGCAGTTGTCGGCCATCGGCCTTGAGATTGATGCACACGAGTTTCGTGCTGTTCAGCTTACAAAGTCGGCGAAGGGCACAAGTACACTCGCATGGGCGATTTTTCCGCGTCAGATATCCAATACAAATCAAACGCTCGGCTCGCTTCCAGAAGCAGAAGAGCTGCGATGGGCCGCGGCTATTCTTGGTCGCAGAGGCTTCGTAGGGAACCATGTTTCGATTGCGCCATCGACAAGCGCGTGCAGTTCGCATGCGATCGAGTTGCCTCCCAAAGAGAGCGGTGCCCCGATCGATCAACTCGCTCGGATGGAAGTGGCGCGAGCTCGCAAGTGTGGCCCAGAGGATTTTGAACTCGGGCATTGGTATCTCCCTGCGAAGGGGCGTACTCAAGAGTCGCTCGCAGTGGCTTGTTCTCGAGCAGTTATCGATGATACGATCGAGCGGTATGAAAAAGCTGGGTTGATTCCTGTTGGGATTGATCTGATGGAACTGGCGATCCATCGAGGAACACAGGTGAGATCAGTTGAGGTAGATAACGAGATTAACGCATCGCTTCGTATTGGATGGAAGAGCTCGCTCGCGGTATTGACGCTCGGCGAAACGGTCGTTTATGTTCGCCGAATTGAACGCGGAGCATCGAGTGTTTGGGAGTTGGCATCCAAGCGATATCGTCTCTCGCCAGAAGCTGCCGATGTCATTGTTGATGACCTAAGCGGAGACGCACACGCGGAGACCTATGCCAAGATCCGCCGAGCGGTTTGGTCCGGGTTAGCGAACGAGCTCACCAGCGAACTCGATGTCGCATTAACCTATGTTTCACATGCGTATCGAATGGCTCCGTTTGGAAAAATACGAATGAGTGGCTATGGAGCATTGAACTCGGCAATCGAAGAGCGCATAGCACAAGTCTTAGGTATCCCGTTGGCTTGCGATTCATTCGTGAATTTACAAGGTCAAACAGGGAGTGATGAGCAAAGCGCAGCCTCGATCGGGTGCCGATTGTCAACCGCCTACGGGCTCGCAGCGAGGTTTGATCAATGAACAATACCCTAGATCAGTTTGTCAACCTTGTGCCTGTCGAGTACAGCCGAAAGCGTCAGGTCTCCATGTGGATAAGACGGTGGGCCTTTGCAGTGATGACTACAGCGTTTGTGATCGGGATTCCCGGCTTGTATATCGGTGGGAGTGCGGTACTCACCGACTCGGGAATCTTGGGTCAGATCGAAGATGCGAATCTCAAGTACACACAGAACCAACAAACAATTCCTTTGCTTCAGGAGAAACTTGGGTTGCTCAAAGCAGAGCAAGAGGTTCTCGGTTTGGTTAAAAATCGAATAGAGTGGCGAGAAGTATTTGGTGTTTTGGTCGAATCGGCCGGCAATGAAGTTCGGTTCCGTAGACTCAGCGCAATCGGCGGCGGGGTCGAAGGATCAGACTTAMTCGAGTTAAGCGTCGAAGGGCTCGCGATTTCACAGACGGTTGCGCGGGCATACATCGTCGATCTTGAAAACTCAGGAATCTTTGATCGCGTCGAACTGGCAGATACAAGACGAGAGCAAGTTGGCGAGCATGAACTCATCGGSTTCCAGGTTCTCATCACAATCAACGGTTCGTCCACACACCTCGGGAAGGATGTCAATGATGGCTAATCAATCTTCACACAAACACCTTCTTAAAGTACATATTGCCGGTGGGCTTGTATGCGCTTTGATTGCAGGGGGATCGATTTACTTTGCGGGGAATGAAATATCAAAACGCCGAGGCATCTATCTCAATGCCCGTCATGAGTTGGCCAGTACCAAATCGCTTTTGAACGATTCGAATATAAAAAAATCAGCTCTGGCTTCACGGGTAAGAACGCTCGAGATGCAAGCAGTCGATCAGATCAAACTTATCTCGGTGCGTCAGCTCAACGCACGAACGAGTGAGATTGTGAGACTTGCCGAGTCTGTTGGCATCCGAATCGATTCATTGCAGCCTGAAGAGCGGGTGAYAGACAAGCGTGTGCCGGTCCAGCCAATGCGGTTTATCGGAAGTTCGGATGCGAATAAAGTGATTTTGTTTTTAGGGCTGATGAGCGATCACATGCCCGATATTCACATCCAAACGGTTGATTTACACAGTGATTCTATGGAATCAGCATCGGTCGAGATAGATATCTTGATGTATTGGTTTATCGATCCTGCCGATGCGGAATAAAAAAAACTTGTGAATTCATTTGCAGCCCCATGATTTGAAATGGTTAATCAATACATGGGACTCACAACAGAACGCAAAATCTTTCTCGGACTCGTCGGCATCGCTGGCATCGCACTCGTTATCGATCAAGGTTTTCTTGGTCMGAGCGAGGCGGCAGCAGAATCGGCATCGCTCACACTCGAGGCAATCGAAGAGATGCCTACGGAGATTGAAAGCCAGGCTGCAAAGCCGGTTGCTGCGATCTTGATCGATCGKCTTGGWTCCAAAGTTTCGTCGAACTCCGATGGGGCGTTTGGTTCGGTCTTCTCATTGAATAAACTCATCAAGCCAGCCGCAGCCAACTCTACTGGGAGTATCGATGGGCAAGTTACTGGTTCTCAAAATGATGAATCACAAGAAGCTTTCCTGATCATTGCACCAACAGCTACCGACCTTCCTTCGTTGTCATCTGTCATGCCTTCAAAGAATGGCGGGGGCGCGGTGCTTGAAGGAAAGCTTGTTCGCGTTGGTGAGCTTGGTCCCAATGGTTATCGGCTTCTATTCGTCAAAGCCAGAGCAGTACTCGTAGAGCGTGATGGCGTGCAATACGCGATTGAAATCCCGATGAACATCGGGCAAGATTGACTCTTCCGGTTGTAACGGCTGTTCACCTAAGTTGTTCAAATCAGGAGTCTTCTGTCTGAACTCATCTTGATTTGTAGCCGAACTAGTGATTATGGACTGATTGTGTTGTTGGTCCTCACCCACTCGGAGAAAACCAAAATGCTTTCATCACTTGCAGTACCAAACCCATTCCGTTCCCGTCGGGCATTCAGCCTGATCGAACTCGTGATTGTTGTCGTGATCATCGGGATCATCGGCGCGATCGCTATTCCTCGTATGAGCCGCGGTGCTGCTGGTGCTGCCGACTCGAGCCTGGTCGCAGACCTGGCTGTGTTGCGAAGCGCAATCGATCTTTACAAAGCTGAGCACGGCGGAACGCTTCCAGCATTCGCTACCTTCTCAGATAAGCTCACCACATACACAAATGATGCAGGCACGGCCAACGCATCGAAGTCAACAACCTACTACCTCGGCCCATACCTCCGCGAGCTCCCAAAGCTCAAGGTTGGCACGAACAAAGGCCAAWSTGCAWWCKTTKCTNNYSRAACNSGTACAACCGCAGCATGGGTCTATGTTGAAGCAACTGGTGCCATTAGTGCAAACCTCCCTGACTTAGAAGTTGATGTCCGGGGTGTGCAGTACAACGCATATTAATCAGCACGCCTGATTGATTGACCAACAACACTCGCCCCGATCTGTCACAAGCAGGTCGGGGTATTCCCGTTTCAGGAGCATGCTATGATCCGCCGTCACGACTCCAACTCACCCGGTTTCTCTTTGATCGAGATGGTGATCGTTGTGACAATCATCGGCATCATGGCCACCATTGCGATTCCAAAGTTCGCWGATGCAGGCTCAGGACGAAGGCTCAACGCAGCAAAGCGAACGCTTACGGCTGATGTGCAGTGGGCACAGCTCCGTGCCCGAGCAACCTCAAAGGTCCATGTCATCAAGTTCTATACAAGTGGTAATCGCTATATCGTCTTTGAAGGCGAAGATGCCAGCCGAGAAGCTGTTGTACTCGTTCGAGACTTCGATGAAGATCCATATGCACTGGGTATCAAACGCACAGACCTTGGTGTGAATGGATATACGGTCATCAGTGTGTATGGAGATATTTCGCCGGGGTTCACGGTTGGGCTTGAAGACGACAACATAGAGATTTCGGTTGTCTTTGAAGGCGTTGCAGACTTCGGTGTGACCCCGACGGTCACCATTACTGATGGCGAAGCTTCAGCGGCAAGTGCAGTGGAGGTCAAATAATGAGACCACGAAATAGTCATAAGAAACGCTCAGGCTTTACACTCATCGAGGTGGCGACGAGTCTTTCAGTCATTTCAGTGCTATTGCTCGGGTTAAGCAGCGCAGTGATGATCGGTTCGCACGCAATCCCATCAACAACCGATACCGGGATCGCTGATCAAGCCGTAATCGACGCGCTCAATCAGTATAGAAGTGATCTGCGTGAAGCCGTCACGATCAAACATCGATCCAATGGAAGCGGCTCAGAAATACAACTCGTCATGAAGGATGCCGGAGCAGCAGGTTCGCCAGCGAAAGTTGTCTACACCTATTCAAACATAAGCGAAACGCTCGTTCGGAAAGTGGATCTACTCGATGATGTGACTGTGATGTCAGGTATAAAATCGTTCGCAGTGAGCCTGAGTCAAGACGGGGCGGATGCAAATGTTGTGTATACGCTGCTGGTGGCAAGTGATACCATCCAAACAACCTTTGAAGTGCATGTCGCATTGCCGTATAAACCGGAGGTGATTTGATGTCTAAAAAGCTCGCCACACGCCGAGGGATCTCCATGGCCGAGACGGTGATCTCAACTATGCTCATCGGTTTCGTACTCGTTTCAACACTTCAAATTGTCGGGCCAATGGTCCAGTCAACATCGCTCCATGCCGATCGGCTCGTCGCAGCAAACCTTGCGAACGAGCTCTCTGAAGAAATCGCCACCAAACTCTTCACAAACCCAGGCACGCCTTCGGGTGATCTCATTGGTGTCGATGATTCTGAGCGTGCTGCGATTCGGGCAGATTTCAACGATATCGACGATTACCATGGCTGGTCTTCATCACCGCCAAAGCTCTCGACGGATCAGTTTCATATCAATCTATCAAACTGGACACGCAGTGTGAAAGTGGTCCATGTACTGGTGAATGATCCAACGACAGCATCAGGAACATATACTGGGCTCAAGAAGGTTTCGGTGGTTGTTTCCAAGAATGGCGTGGCTCACACGACTGTGTTCTCTTTACATTCTGCATCGGCTGACTCGCTCGGATACATTCTTCCGATTACTGATGTAGTGGTTGTAGATGGCGGAGGTGGATAACTATGAATCGTTCAACACATCGGCATGGTTCGATCTATCTCGTTACCCTCATCACCGTCGCAGCAATCGTCTCGATGGTACTTATTGGAGTTCGGTTGCGATTGGCAACAACAGGGCAATCTCAGCTTGTCGAACAAATGAGCGAGGGTAATACCGGTGTGCTCGATGCCACCGAATACGCGCTCCAGAAGATCATGGACGATGCAGATTGGAACACCACCGCACAAAGCGGAAAAGTGTTCGCCGACTTCACACTCGGGGATTCAACCTATTCAAGTTCTGTTGTTGATGCCGCAACAGGGATTTCGCCAACGGGTTCAACAACAACATACCGTGTTCAAGTGGCTGCTGAACATAATACGGTTTGGTCATCAGCCCAGATTGATCTGACGAGTGAAAAAGTAGATTATGCCGCAGTCCTTGGTGCACTCAGTGTGACACACTACTGGGCTTTCAATGAGGCATGGAAATCAGCAACAGCGATTGAACCAGTTGATGGGTGTGACGGGACATATCTCGATCCCAATGGGGTCGGCACCGACACAAACACCGAGGGTGGTTTGGTGCCAGTCTTTGCTAATAGCGTAGATTATGTGCAAGTTCCACATTGCCGAGATTTTAATCAAATGGCCGAGGGCACTATTTCGCTCTGGATGAATCTGTCTGGGACGGGCAGTTTTACAACATACGGCGTCTTTGGTAAAAAAGTCGAGAAAAATCGGAAACCAGCAATAAACCTAAGCCTCTTCAACGGATCTGTAGCAGCGTACCTTACGGATACAGAAACTTATCAGTTTGGCAATTTTGCAGTTTCAGGATCAGGCGTGATCACTGTCGGTCAATGGCATCATGTCGCGGTGAGTTGGGGCGCCAATGGATTGACCGTTCATGTGGATGGCGTGCAAGTTGCCAATAACAGTTCCAATACTGAATCCTTCTCCAGCTACGGAGGACATTTTGCAGCGGATCTAAACATCGGAAGTGGGTATGTCGTTTTACCAACCAGTCAGCCAGATGCAGGGTTTGTAGGCTCTATCGCGCACTTTGCAATACTACCTACACAGTTGAGCGATGCTCAACTTGTCGAACTTGCCGCGATCAAACCTGATCTGAGCAGCACCAGCATCGTAGAAGATTCATGGGTTCGTGTATTCGAATGAGTTGAATCAAGCAGCGTTCTTGATGGGTGTCTGCGACTTGTGCTTGGCGACCATCGAGTCATAGACCCCAAAGTCCAAAGCCAAGAACGGCTCGACTAATTCAGGGTCAAACTGCGTCCCGGCACACTTCACAAACTCCGCAAACACCTTCTCGCGAGGCATCCCCGAGCGATACGCACGGTTCGAACTCATCGCATCAAAGGTATCCGCCAAAGACATAATTCTTGCCATGTGGGGGATATCTTCGCCAGCAAGATTGCCAGGGTACCCGTTGCCGTCCCAGCGTTCGTGATGATGCAGCACGCCAGGCAAGATGTCCTGGAGCGCAGGGATCTCTTTCATAATCTCATACCCGATCCGCGGATGGGTCTTGATCATATCAAACTCTTCATCAGTCAATCGCCCCGGCTTACAAAGCACCGCTTCGGCGACCCCGATCTTGCCCACATCGTGAACAAGCCCAGAGATCCGAACACGCTCGGCTTCTTCAGCAGAATATCCAACCTTGAGCGCAAGCATTTCGGACAACATCGCCACACGCTCGGAATGACCTTGTGTATATTGATCTTTCGCATCAATCGCTGCGGACAAGGCTTTGACCGTCCCAATAAAGGTCAGGTGCTGGCGATGATACAGTTCAGCGTTTTCCATGCACGCGCCGAGCATCCCCGAGATCGATTCGAGCAGCTTGGTCTCATGGCTTGAGACCTGCGGGTCATCGCCGTTTTTACCGCCCGCGATGAGCATCCCGAGCAGCTCGCCATCGCGTTTGATCGGGTGCACAAGAATCTGAGGCTCAAGATCAATGATCCCATCCTCAACCGGATAAATCTCGGTCGTATCCGCCATGCCCAAAGGCTCGGTCGTGCGAATGCGTTCAAGAACTTGCGCAACTTCAGAATCGGCAAGCTGGGTCGTGCCGGCTTGATGCACTTCGGTATCAATAATCTCAAAGATGGCATGTTCTTTGTTAATCACACACGCAACCCAGTTGTAATCGAGTGTCGATGCGATCTCGGTGATCCCATCGAAAATGATGCCGCTGGGTTCGTTGAGCGAACCCATTGATTTGCTCAAATCTTGAAGCGTCGTCACCACTTCGTATGAGTCGCCGAGCTGCTCGGAGAAGAGTTCGATGGTCGCATCGTTTTTTTGAATTGTACTCAGATCATTGAGCATCCAAGATATCGTTGCATAGGTGCTGGCGGCATACTCAGCGGTAAACAGTGCGCGTTCTTTGAGAAGATGACGCAGTGCAGAAATTTGGAGTTGATTTCCAGTGCATCCTTCGGTGATGTGCTGACTCTCGAGAATCGCAGATCCAAACCCGATCGCAACAAAGTATCCAGTCCGCCGATCGCGGTGTTCTTCAATGAACGGGAATACCCATAACCCAGGATGAATCTCCTGAGCTTCAAGCGTATCCTGCGATGACCAGATCATCGCAGCTTGCACGATGAGCATCCGGATTGGGCGCGAGCTGAGGAACAAACCAAGCATGCTTGGCCCGATCGGATCGTCCGTTGGCATGCCGTTGAGATCGAGTCGCCACGAGGAAAGCCCTAGGCTTTCGCACCGATCAATCAGTTCTTGCGGGATCGCATCGTGCTTCTTGGTGGATCGGCGAATATTCATGCGCATTTCCCCAATGTATTTGTTGAGTCCTTGCCTTCTTCGAGCAGATCATTGATATACCCAAGAAGATCCTTCGCACTAAACGGCTTGGAGAGAAGCCTACGAATAGAGGGTAATTTTTCGATTTCGCCTTCAACAGCGTACCCGCGTGCGGTGAGCAGAATGATCGGTATGTTGGCGCAATCAGGATTCTTCGAGAGCTGCTCGGCGAGTTCGATCCCCGAGAGATAAGGCATCTGCAGATCGGTGACGATCGCATCGGGCTTGCGCGAGATCGCTTCTTTGAGCGCCATCTCGCCATCTTCCACAACAATCACTTCCATCCCCGCACGCTTGAGCTTGTGCGCAATAATATGGGTGATATGCGGCTCGTCGTCAGCAAGCAAAATGAGTGGAATCGACATACGAATCTCCAGAAAATCCTGTGGGCGCAGCGTGCGCTCTTTGTGGATATATCGGAAGATCAGAGCCGTGTCTTTGTCAGGATCGCACAGATTCGGGGGGATCACCCCGGTTTGATTCATGCCCGGGCGGCGGCAATCGCAGATATCGGACCAAGTGCTTCGTCCCAATCATAAACGGGATCGTATCGAGCAAAGCAATAACCAGCTTAAACACATACCCCGTCGCAATAAACRCCAGCAACTGACGCACAATCGGCAAGTCCGCATTGATCGGTAACGCATGGGCGTAGTAATGCGTAATCAGAATCACCGCGACGGTATCGACAAGCTGGCTAACAAGTGTTGAGCCATTATTGCGAAGCCAAAGATGCTTGCCTCGGGTCAGTCGCTTCCAGAAATGGAACACCTGTACATCGACAAGCTGGGCGATGAGATATGCAATCATCGAAGCCGTCACCGCGCCAAAGGCCAGTGTTCGTACCTCATAAAACACAGGCAATCGCCCGGCCTCATCAACAATCATTTGTCCGTCTTGGGCGAGCGATTCAAACCCTGGCAATGCACCGCCGATCCACAAAATCAACATCACCCACATATTGAGAATCAACCCAACCCACACGACTAGGTTTGCCCGCCGACGACCATACAACTCGGAGATGAAATCGGTACACAAGAAGGTCAACGGGTACGGAAGCACACCAATCGCCACCGCAAAGACCGTGCTGCCCGGTGTCGCGGTATCGAAATCAACTTCGAGCAGCTTGATAAACCGCGTGATCCCAAGAATATTGAGCATCGCCAGCGTGCCCAAAAAAAGACCGGACAATAGCAAAAACAACGATTCCCGCCGACGGTGGAGGATCAGCACAGGTAACTCATCAAGCCCTTCATACCGGTGCTGGCGGGTGGGCAATGGCTCGTCAAGGTGGATATCCGCGTGGTTCATGATGAATAGAGCATATCCACCCACTCCAGCGGAGCGAAGTGTCCGTGATCGTGATAGAGTGCAGGCATGAGTTCACAAGCGACCGAAGCCGTACAAGCCGATCCAGAAATCGAGACCACAAGCGTGGCAACAGAGGAGGTTGATATCGAATCTCTCCTCCCCGGCATCGAGGCCATGCTGGTGAGTTCCGATCGACCGCTCAAAGCATCCGCTTTGGTCGATGCCATCTCGGTCCACCTCGATCGCCCAATTAACTCCAAGATCGTCGCCCAAGCAATCACCATGCTCAATGAGCAATACGACRRSSAYRMYCGGGCATTYCGGATCGARGARATYTCRGGCGGMTATCGSCTGATGACCCGCCCRGAGCAYGCCYCGATTGTCGCAGCSATGCACCGATCTCGTGCKACSACMAGGCTYTCCAAGCCYGCSCTYGARACSCTYTCRATYATCGCYTAYCGCCAGCCRATYACCCGRGCAGAGCTYGAAGCSATCCGTGGGGTMGCTGCKGGCGAGGTYGTSCGGACSCTGATGGATCGTCGATTGGTCAAGATYACSGGMMGRGCAGAGGARCTCGGKCGYCCSATGCTYTACGGCACRACWCGCCAGTTCYTMGAYACATTTGGGCTYGCATCSGTAAAAGATCTGCCAAAACCAGAGGAACTTGCCGATCAGATGGAACAAAGCACCTGATTGCACCGCATCATACTCTGTGTATGGCACAGTGCATTCATTAAGATGACCACTCAACAGCGGAGGCCGATGTGAACACAACGCAAGGACAGCGAACAAAACAGAATCACTCTTCTCGATTTGCAAAGCATGCCAGTCTTCTGGCGTCGGCGATCCTTTCGGTATCGCTTTCGGTATCGATGGTTGGTTGCGCATCAGCAAGCAAAAGTGTGATTAACGGGCGAGTAATCTCGGGGCCGGTCGGTCAGTCTGTGAGTGCCTCACCAGGTGATGTTCGGTTCGATGAACTCGGTATCCCCGGCGCAACGGTGACGATTTTGACCAAATCAGGAAACGCTTCGCGCGGGCGTGGTATCTATACAAAGGTCACCTCCGACGAGTACGGAAACTTCGAACTCAGCTTCGCCAACGGGCAATATCCGCGAGATTCTGTCCAAGTCCGCGTCGAAGGCGACGGGTTTTATACATCACGATCAAACACCTTCTTGCCACCCGAAGGCGATAATCTCCTGTGTGTCGTGATCACACGCCCGGGATATGTCATCCCCGAGCCAGCCGAAGATGAGTCGAAAAAATAAGCGTCCCAACCAAGTCCTGAGCCCATTTTGTTCCCGATCGTAGAGAGATCAATGAGTGCAGTTGCGCGAACAACCAACACACAACACCATGCCGATCACCATGATCAGCAACATATCGCACCGACAAACGAAATCAGTACGCGCCAGAATCAACACTCGTCCAAAGCTATTCGACGCTCATCCAAACTCACCTTTGGCGGCGGAGTATACATTCTCGTCACGCTGTTCCTTGCTGTTGGTGCAATCAACTCGCAGAACAACCTGCTCTTCTGGCTCTTTGGCGTTGCCATTGCGACGCTGATTGTTTCTGGTGTATTTTCTGGCAACGCACTCATGCAGGTTCGGCTCAAAGCCCAAGCGATACCCGATGCGTATGCAGGGGATCGACTTCGGCTCCACTACACCGTGAGCAATCACTCCCGCTTCTTTCCGCTCTTGGCCGCGATGATTTCGGAAGTGCCAGAGAAGCTCTCTGAGAAAAAAAGTTCAGATGCCAAGTTCGAAGCCGCAGCCCTTCTTCACATTGGGCCGCAAAGCCGATGCAAAGTGACCGGGTCATTTGTGCCTTCTTCACGCGGGCGCGTTGCGATGCGAGAGGTCCGACTCACCACACGATTCCCCTTTGGGCTGCTCCAAAAAACGCTTGTCTTTGAGTGCCCACGCAAAGCCATGATCCTGCCTCACATACTCGCCATCAAGCCAGAACTCATCCGCGTGATGCAAGGGCACGGCGAAGAAGTACGAAAACAAACCCATTCCAGCGGCTCAAGCAATGAATATTGGGGACTCCGTGAATACACCCCCGGCGATCCAAAGCGATCCATCGCATGGAAACAAAGCGCACGCCAAGGCAAACTTGTTGTGGTWGAACATGCCCAGCCGATTTCGACTCGACTTTGGGTATGGATCGCCGAGCCCAAAGATGGATTTGAGAACTTGCCGATCAACAGCGAGCGCGCGATTGCGATCGGGGCATCACTAATCACCCTGGCCACCACGCGAGGCGTACCCATCGGGCTCTGGATGCCTGCTCATGGAATCCGAATGATGCCCGGGAATGGGAAATCGCACATGATGCGTTGCCTACGAGCGTTGGGCATGATCGATTTCGAGCAGGCTGCTGCGAAATCGACCGGACGATCCAACCCGCCGCCATCAGCCAATGCAGATGATGTGCTTGTGATCGCAACAGGTCAATCTCAGATTGTGCAGGCAAAGAATCTGCGTGTACTCCATGCGGATGATCCAGCCAGTTATTTGATTGATCCGCTGTCATTGCCCATGTCTCTTCAGGGAACGCCCGCCGAGGTGGCATCATGAGATCATCCAACCGATTTACAAAGCCCGGCCCGTCAATTCATAAGGCGTTTTCACGATCAATGCTTCAGGCGATCGTCGGCTCGGTGACGGTGTTCAGCATCGCCGATCAAAGCCCGATGTATTTTTTACTCACCCTTCTCGGCGTGGCCATGGTCTGGATGTTCTCCGTCATCCCCAATCGCCCCGCACCAAGGCTGATGATTAACACCGTGCTGTTGCTTGTGGTAGCAATCGCTGGGATCGAGATGCTCAGGCAAGGCGTGGGTGTAAGCGCATTCGCCGTCTTTGTCGCGTTGCTGCTGGTTGTCAAACTCACCGATCTCCGAAACCCAAGAGACGACGGGCAGATCTTGGTGCTTTGTGTTGCGATCTTGATCTCTGCCGTGCTGACAAGCAACACGCTTTTAACCGGGGTATTGATGGTCATCGTGATTGTCCTCATCCTTCGCGCGGTGGTGTTGTATCAGATTCATACAGTCTTATCAAAGTCGGCACCGACATCCGTCGCGATTGATGCGAAAGCTCGTGTCGATATCCGCTCGATGATTCTTGCGACGGGGTTCTTGTGCGGGCTCTTTGGCAGCGTGGTTTTCATCGTGCTGCCTCGAAATATTGGCATGCAGGCATTCGGGCAGTGGGGCCCAGGGAAATCTGTCAGCGGGTTCGCAGATACAGTCGAACTCGGTCGGCCAGGTTTGATCTCCGAATCCTCCACGCCGGTCTTAGACATCACCATTCGAGACCGCGATGGCTTCAACATCGGCGCAGAAAACATGCAGGCGATCTATCTGCGTGGTGCGGTGCTTAATGATTACGATGCGGGGCGATGGACAAATAGCCCCACAATGAACTTTCCTTTGACAAGCAGAGCGAGGACTGTCGAGCCTCAAACAATCATCAAGCCAGCCAAGCCGATCAAAAACGCATCACAGTGGACCCAACAGTTCGATATTATCATGCGATCTTCAATGATCGGACAAACCCATCTTTTTACTCCTTGGAAAACAGTCGAGTTCAGGGTGGGCGATATACCCATGAGGCTCGGGCATGATTTTGAACGAGGACTATTTCTCAAAGACGGCGTCGGCGGTCGGCTCGAATATTCAGTCCGCCGAGTGAACACGCAGTACGACCAAATTAATTTTGAACGGTTCGATCGGCGAGATTCAACCTACATACTCTCGGGCGCACAGGCATTGAGTATCGAGCCCGATATCAAGGAGATGGCCAGTGAGATTCTTACACAGTCAGGAATCGAGCCAGACCCAGCGTTGCGATCTATCCGCGATGATCAGGCAGCGGTTCGACTCATCGAGAACCATCTGCGATCACGCTTCTCATACACACTCGATGCCCAGCCTGTACCCGCGGGCGAAGATGCTACCAAGTGGTTTTTGTTTGAACGAAAAACCGGACACTGCGAATACTTCGCTTCATCGCTCGCACTGATGTCCCGATCCGTCGGCATCCCCGCACGCGTGATTACAGGTTACATCGTTTCAGATTTCAATACAGTCACCGGGCAGTTTGTTGTCCGCGAGAGCAACGCCCATGCGTGGGTCGAGGCGCAGATCGCGCCGGGGGTTTGGAGAACCTTCGATGGCACCCCGCCAGCAGATTTTCATGCGATTCACGAGCCAGATCCGAGCATCTGGCGTTCGCTCTCAAAGATGTACGAATCTGTAGAGTTTCTCTGGGTGCGATCTGTTGTCGGCTATGACTCGACCTCACGCCAGAATATCATGGGCGAATCTTCGACAGACTTTGGGCTTACTGGGATGAGCGAATCATTGTTCAATCGGCTCGCAGCCGGTCGTGGTCGGCTCGTCGCACACAGTGCGCTTATTGCTGTCATCGTGTTCGCTTCAAGTATGTTTATTGGAGTCATCGCCCTCAAGTACAAAGAGTTGYTCGCCAGCACGCTCGATGGTCTCAAAGTTTGGATCGCTCGGCTCCGCGTTCGAGCATTCGGGCAAGAAAGCTGCGCCTATGATCCTCGGCTGATCCAACTCGAAACAAGGCTACAAAAAACATTCAATCGGCTCGGAATCCCTAAACCTGCTTGGGTCCCACTCAAAGCCCATATCCAACACAACGAACCTGTTCTCAACGCCCTCGCTCCTCCAACTCGCCAAGCGATTATTGATGCGTCGAGCCTGTTATACATGCACGCCTTCTCCCCAGAGCCTCAAGCCATCGAGCATGCGCAGGTCGTACGGATTCAAAATGTACTCCGTAAGTCCGAGAAGTCACCGTCGCCTACCAGATCAGGATGATCTCGATCGCAGGTTCGAGAGGAATCTTAAGCGGTGTCCGTGTTGATCCGATGATATCAATGACAAGAGGATATCTTTGAAAGGATCGATCGTGCCCGCAAACCGATCAAGAACAGACCGTTGGCGCCAGAGTCTCCAAAAAATCTATGAGCGAGGCGGTGGCCTCGAGTTTGCCATCCAACGCAACGAAGACCAAGAAGATGTCAAAGACCTCGTCTGGCGCGTTCGTGTGCTCGATCTGAGCGATGACGAGATCGTCATTGAGCAACCGGGCGCGATGGGACAATCGTTTATGATCAACGAAGGCGTGAGCCTGATCGGGATCATGGCGGTCGGGCAGAACAAATGGATGTTCAACACCAAAGTGATTGGATCGACATTCAACCAAACCCGTCATGGCACATTCCCCGCACTCCGCTTGAAAATGCCCGAAAAAGTTGTTCGCTGTATGCGACGCCAAGAAGACCGAACATCGATCGGGCATATCGACCTTCCAAAGGTCGAGTGCTGGAAGTTGATCGATCCGATGAGCGCGGTGCCTGTAGAGGTTGCAAACAGAATTTTAGTTGAAGAACTACTCTCCAAAGGCGAAACCGCTTCACCCTGCGATGATCAAATCGCATTGCCCACAGTTGGGCCAAAGTTTGAAGCCCGCCTGGCCAACCTTGGCGGCGGCGGCGTCGGTTTGATTGTTCCTAACGAGTCGCGCATGAATATCGACTCTGGAAAATCATTCTGGATGAGACTCGACTTCCGCCCTGCGATCCCAGCACCAATCGTGCTGACCGCAAAGCTTGTGCATTCTCATATCGATTCACAGCAGAACACCTATGCGGGCATGGCGTTCGAGTTTGGGATCAACAATCCGCACAAAGATTTCATCATCAAGCAGATCGCCCGATACATCACCTCGATGCAGGTTGATAAAAAAGCTGCTTGATCAAGATCATTTCTCGCAATAAAAAAACGCCTCGATTCGTCGAGGCGTTTTTCATTGGTTTATTTGTATTCTCTCAATAGCCTGCGATCTTCATCGCTTACTGAGATTTGCCGGTTGAATACATTACCGGGTTTTCAATCACCATCACGCTTGCATCGCCATCTTGTGCATTCAGGCGGATCTCATTGGTGCCGTTGTTCCAGACACCAGTCCAGTGTCCCTTCGAAGGCATCGAGTTATCGACGATGCCGTAGCGCGAGTTGAACGAGGTCTTGCCGCGAGGGGCAATGAGTTCAAAGGTGCCCGCTGAACCTGGTCCAGTGACGAGGGTGACATGACCATTATTGGTCGTGGCATGGATGGTTTCAGTGTGTGAGCTTGCGGTACGGATTTCAAYGTTTCCGCCTTTGCGGATGGTCGTSCCCGATTCAACATTGATCACGCCGGTCACACCAACGATGATGACTTTGCCACCTGCATTGCGGATCTCAAGCCCATCGCATTGTGGGATATACACGGTGAGATCGATCGGCGGGCGATAGCCTTCGACATCGAGATCGGTCGGCGAGATGGTCAGGATGCTCAGTTCACCCGTATTGGTATGGACTGCGGTGAAATATTCGCCGGTGGGATCGAAATCAAAGCCCATCCGAGCCGCACGCCAGCGGAGTCGGCTTTCTTTATCGACCCGGAACGAGATATGTGCTTCTTCATGGCTCGGCTTGGCGTAGACCTTCACCTTGCCGTTGGGGTTATCGATGATAATCGCATTGAACCGACCCAGAGTGATCGGATCACCCACGATTGGGACCTGATGAGCGAGCTCATTGGCAGCCATGCGTGCCCGTAGGCCGCCCATTCGTGTACAACCGGGCAAAACAGCCGATCCGAGGGCAATGAGCACGATCAGGGGAAGAAAGATCTTGGCACTGTGCATGGTGGGGTTTCCTTGAGGTATTCGATGATCAAACAGGTCGATCGTGTGGATCACATGGTGATTTTGGTTCTGGCCGACTCAATCATATCAATTGAGTGCCCGTGAGTTCTCGTATCGGTCGCAAACAGATGCTAAGATAGGTTATTGTCGTCAGATCGGTGGGCCGATCTGATGGAACATACGCATTTCCACTCGTCTACCGAAGCGTGAGCGTTCGAAAAACGGGTGTCTGTCGGGTATATCGGTCCAGAAGCAGNTTTGTTCGCACACTCCGTGCTGAACTTTTGATTCATAGACCGATTGAACACACGAAGATCGCCAGATCTTCATGCCAATGTGCAGGTTCTGCGCATTCCCTCCAGCCATCCATCGAACCCCGGAATCGGGCTTTGACGAGTTTACAAAGGATTATTTTGCCAACCCAGGCAAAACAGATCCTCGGGGGTTCCATCTGTGGATACTCAATTTGTTTCGCAAACGCTTAGTCAGTCACAACTTGCACGAATCACACTCGCCCAAGGCGCATCTGGGGATAACTCACTGATGCTGCTCATTGTCGGTGTCGTGGCCATTGCCATCGGGCTCGGGCTTGGTGTAGTCCTTGCAGGCATCATTGGCGGCAAAAAAATCGATCGGCTCCGCTCAGAAGCAGATCTGCTCGCAAGCCGAGCAAAAGACGATGCATCCAACGCTGCGGATAAAATCATCCTCGATGCCGAGCGCACAGCATTGTCTCGCAAAGAAAATGTGGATAAAGAACTCGAAGTCTCACGCACAGAGCAGCGAGAAGCCGAGCGTCGGCTCGCCAAACGCGAAGACAATCTCGAACGCAAAGAAGATACACTCATCGAGCGTTCGGACAAGCTCGAAGCCCGCAAAGAAAAACTCGCCGACCGCGAGAGCGAGATCGACACGCTTGTTGAGAAACAACGCCGAGAGCTTGAACGCGTCGCCCAGATCGATCGTGCCCAAGCCAAAGAACTGCTCCTCGAACGCGTCGCCGAGCAGRCCCGTGTYGAGATGGGYAAAGTGACACGCAAGATCGTCGAAGATGCAGAGGACGAAGCCAAGGACGAAGCCAAAGAAATCCTCATCAACGCGATCCAAAGGTATGCCAACGAGCTGACTTCAGAATCAACTGTCCGCACCGTTGCGATCCCATCGGACGATATGAAGGGACGCATCATCGGGCGTGAGGGACGCAATATCCGTGCAATCGAGAAAGCAACCGGAGCAGATATCATCGTCGACGATACGCCCGGCGTGATCGTGGTCTCGTGCTTCGACAAGGTTCGCCAGACTATCGCGGTTCGTTCGATCGAAGTCCTCGTCGCCGATGGGCGCATGCACCCAACACGCATCGAAGAAGTGGTCGAAAAGGTCAAGTCTGAAGTCCAAGAGAAGATCGTCAAAGCCGGCAAAGATGCAGTTGTCGAACTCGGGCTCAAGGGGATCCATCCAAAGATCATCGAAGCGATGGGTCGGCTGACCTACCGCACCAGCTACGGGCAGAATGTCCTGAACCACTCGATCGAAGTGGCGTACCTGTCGCAGATCATCGCCGACCAACTCGGGCTCGATGGCAAGCTCGCGCGAAGGTGCGGGTTTCTCCATGACATCGGCAAGGCGATGGATCACGAGATGGAAGGCGGACATCCGAAGATCGGGATGGACTTCGCAAGGCAGTACGGCGAAAAAGACGAAGCGGTGCTTAACGCCATCGGTGCACACCACGCCGACATGCCCGCCACCACTTGGTATACTCCGATTATCATGGCAGCCGACGCGGTGAGTGCAGCCCGACCGGGTGCTCGACGCGAATCAATGGAACGCTACATCCAAAGATTGAACGATCTCCAAGACATCGCACTCTCCCAGCCCGGCGTCACCGAAGCGTACGCTGTGCAGGCCGGACGCGAGGTTCGCGTGATGATCAATGCCGATCGCGTCACGGACGACGAAGCATTCTTGATCGCCCACGAAATCGCCAAGCAGGTCTCCAACGAGATGACCTTCCCCGGCGAGATCAAAGTGACCGTGTTGCGTGAAACCAGAGCCATCGAAATCGCACGCTAGTTACAGAGCGAACAYCCATATCAGCACAATCAACAAGAGTCGGACATCGACCAAGTCACGATGATTCGTGTTTTTGTGTGTCATGAGTGTGGTGATGATCAGGGTGGCTCCGACAGTTAATGCCATCGGGTGTGCCAGAGCCATCATGGCTGTGCCAAGAATAAGCATGCCTAACGCACTCCACCATGCACTGCGAGATCCGAGCAGAACAGCCAAGCTTTTCGTCGAATACATCATGTCCGCATCGTGATCATCTATATCACACAGTACCGCATCGCCCGCCACGATCAGCCATACGCCGATGATCGCCAAGCTATCGAATACACCCAAGTTTGAAAATAGTTCATGCGTGTTTGCCCAGATCACCGCAAGCGAAAGCGCAAGATGTCCTGAAGCGACAAAGAAAGCTTTGAGCGCGGGTAGGTCTTTGAGCCTGGGCGAGCATGGAGTTGCTTTTCGCCCAGCATACAGATGAACAACCGCCAGTGCAATCAATGGGATCAACCCAAGTGCAGGCTGAATCATCAAGCCTGTGATGCTCCCTGCGATGAGTTCGCAGATGATCAATCCGCGGATCGGCTTGGCAAACCGAGCGAAGAGCATCGCACGCTCGGGCAAGGCCAACGCGTCAGCCGGGTCTTGGCGGTGGTCTGCAATCTTGACACGATCAAGCAAATAGCAACTGTGCGCACAAAGCAGGATGTACACGATCGAAGCGATATTGGGCGGGTCAATATCGAGAAGTGTGCTGGTGAGAACAAAGACGCCAAGGGCATACAAGCTCGGCCAAAGGGCAAGATAGCCACCGAATCGGTAGATCTTTTGGATGGTGCTTGGTGTGTTCAACTCGCGTTCTTCCAAGACCAGTTCAATCCCCGATCCATCACAATCACATCAGCCTGCTCGATCAGCTCGGCTGCCAGTTTTCTCATCGCAGCGTTTTGTTTGCGCAAGCGGAGTTGAGCATGGACAAATCGGAGTTGCTCATTGGTTGGGTGAATGGCTGGGGTGATTGATTCGAGATAGATTAATGTGTGCCCAGAATCGGTAGCGAGGATTTTGGAGAGTTCGCCGGGGTGCAGTTTTTCAAGCGCGTTGCTCAATGCAGATGGATAGCTCGGATTGTGAATGCTCAAGCTGGTAATGAGCCCGCCTCGCGGAGCAGATGGGTGGATTGAACTTGTTGAACACGCATCTGCAAATACCCAGCGCTGAGTTTCGAGTGGGGCATTGATGACTTGGTTGCGCAAGGCTGAAGCGTCAATGCGAGATTCTGTCACAAAGATCCGAACGCGATGCTTAGGCCCAAAGGCGATCGCTTCGCTCAGTTGCGTTTCGCTTGGTGTTGGTTGGGCGGTGTCTTTGGTGAGTTTGCGGAGAATTGCGTTTCGGCGCAGCAGCCTAGGATATCTGTTCGGGCCGAGCCCTTTGGCAGAGCGGAGCGTGTCGAGGAGTTGATACCCTTGGGCTTGTCGAGATTGATCCGCGATTGTGCGCACAAAGCTGGACTCTTCGTAATCGAGATCTTGGGGTGTGATATGGAGATTGAGCTTTCGGAATTCAAGTTCGAGTTGGTGATCGAGGATGAGATCGAGTAGTGCGGCTTTGCCTGCTTGTTCTTTGAGGTCATCAGCGATCTGAGCCTGCATGATGGGCGAGCCATTGATCAGGGCGATGATGTGTTGGTCAGGTTTCGATTGTGTCGATACACGCATATGTGTGCCAGTTGATGAGGTGCAACCGGCGAGCAATGCGAGCAATACAACTGAGAATATACAGATGGTGGTTCGTGTTGGCATATGAGATCTGAGCAGAGAAGACGGGAAAGGTCAACCGCAAGGCACAATCTTGCGTACGGTAGTGTAAGGAGATGGTATGACAGACGCCAGCAATGGGTACGACTTGGCCGACAGCGAGGGAGCTGGGGGGCAATCGGTGCGTGCGGCGGTCATGGAGCAGGCGATGGAAATCGCAGGCGAGATGCCTGTGCCTGTGCTTCGTTCGCTGGTGTGTCCATATTGTGGGACGGTCACCGAAGATTCCGGGCGATGCTCAGGGTGTTCTGGCCGGTTTGATCCGTTGAGTAGGCAAGCGACGCAGAATCAGATGGGGCCATGGTCAATCCGGGATGATCGTCAGCCGCACCGTCCGGGGTGTACCTATCAAATGATTACTCGGCTGGTTGGGCAAGGGGTGATTGGTGCAGAATCAATTTTGCGTGGGCCATCGACCAGGCAGTTCTGGACCCTCGCTCGAGATACGCCCGGCGTGGCGCATTTGCTTGGATCATGTCATAGCTGCCAAGCTGAGGTCAAGCCCGATGCGTTTGCATGTCCGAGTTGTCACGCGTCGTTTACCGTTGAGCGTGATCGTCAGCATTTAGGGCTTGGGCCATCGCGTCCATTGCCCGGGCAAGGCTTGCCCGAGGTGCTCGCGTTGCATGCTGAGCCTGCGAGCAATATGAATCAGAATGCTGGCGTGGTTTCTACCCCAATCGGGGCTGGTGCAGATGGGCTTGGCTCGACGATTGGTGCAAAGAGTGGTGAGCAACCTACCGAGTTGCTCGCTGATCGTCAGCAAGTCGAAGAAGCTGCTCGATTGGCTAAGCGATGGAAAAAAGCGTGGGAATCTGAGCGGAAACGGGCATGGGTTGTCATAGTCGCCTCGCTTTGTGTTGCGACGGTCGCCTTGGTGTATGCGGTGATGATCGGAGCCGGGGCGAGCGAAACAGATTCAGTTGTAGATTCTGGGCAGATTCCTGCTGAGGTTGATGAATAATTTGGTATATTCAAGGTGTTCTCCTTGAGTGTTTTTTCTTTGCCGAGCTGATTGTGATATGCAAATAGAGAGTCCTCCAACTCGATCAAATACAAGCAGGCTTSGGCTTGGTGGGTTTACACTCATCGAGTTATTGGTGGTTATCGCGATTATCGCCCTGCTGATCGGGATTTTGCTGCCAGCACTCTCAGGAGCCAGGCGGTCGGCCAGAACACTCAAGTGTCAAGTAAACATGAGGCAGATGGGCACCGCCGCCAAGAGCTATGGCTTTGATTTTCGGGATGCGATCCCCGCGCTCAACTGGAAGAAGGGGCGATACACCACGCCGTACGCAGATCTCCAGAACGCACCCAATGATCGTGTCGCAGTCGGGCATCATGCGGTGAGTATTCTTCGCGATGCAACAGGCGTGCAAACAATTCCTGCGAATCGAATCGGGAACTGGTTCTCGAATCTGTGGTTTACACATATTACTTATCTGGATTATCTATCGGGGAACCCCGAGGAGCCGGTCGCTGCGTGTCCTGAAGATGCTCAACAGGTTGAACGGGCAGAGACATTGATCGCTGATTTTCCAGTCCATTTGTTGCATCGCAAGTTCGAGAGTTCATACGAGACTTCGATCGTGACTTATTCTTCTGATTCGTCTCGATCAACGGTGAGCCCGATCGATCAGCATGGTGCTTCATGGGGCGTATTTCATCGCTCACTTAACTTTGTGGTGCATCGACGATTCACACAGGTTCGGTTTACATCGGGCAAGGCGTATATGTTTGACACATACGATCGTCACTTTGCTTCTGTGCCCGACACGCTCTACTTTGAGCCCGATTCCAAGCAGCCCATATTGTTCTTTGATGGTTCGGTGAGTGTGCGAGCGACGAAGGATGCGAATCATGGTTTTCAGCCTTTGGATCCGTCGAACCCAGAACCCACGATGATCAAAAAAGAGGCCCGGGGCACAGAATCGTTTCCTGGGTATTACCGTTGGACGCGAGGCGGGCTTGAGGGGATCGACTTTGGAGGCAGCGAGGCCAACACCGGCCAGCCTTAATGTGTTTTTATGCTCTTTCGTAGGTTTCGTTTGCAGGATCAAACCCGACTTTAAGGGCTTGAGGTGATAGACTTCCCGAGATGCCAATGGGCACTCTTGGAGGTCGATATGGGACAGAATGACTCAGTACGCGTTTTAGTTGCCGACAAGTTTGATGCTGAAGGGATCGAAGGGCTTGAGGCTCTTGGATGTGTTGTTCAGGTTGATGCAGATCTCGGCCCGGACACCTTGCCTGCAGCGTTGGCAGCCAGTGGCGCCGATGTGTTGGCAGTACGATCAACCAAGGTGCCTGCATCGGTGATTGAATCATCCGACTCGCTCAAGCTGATCATCCGAGGCGGCGCAGGGTTCGACAACATTGATTGCGATGTTGCGGGGGCGCGAGGTGTGCCGGTGTGCAACTGTCCGGGGATGAATGCAGTTGCCGTCGCTGAGTTGGCGATGGGACACATGCTCAATCTGGATCGTCAGATTACCCAGCAGACCAATGAGCTTGTTGGCGGGCATTGGAACAAGAAAAAATACTCCAAGGCACTCGGCCTAAAAGGGCGATCGCTCTTGGTGGTTGGTATGGGCTCGATCGGTACTGAACTGATCAAAATGGCACAGGCATTTGGGATGAAGGTCTCGGCTCAATCACGGTCATTGGGCAAGGACACTGCTCGGGCATTGGATATCAAGTTGATTCCATACACGCGTGAAGCGCTGATCGAAGCACTCGGGCAGGTTGATGTGGTCTCGGTGCATGTTGCGTGCAATGATGACACGCGAGATTTGTGTGGGCCTTTGTTCTTTGGAGCGATGAAGGATGGGGCGTACTTTATCAACACTTCGCGTGGCGAGATTGTGAATGAACAAGAACTGATCAATGCGGTCAAGACCAAAGGCATCCGTGTCGGGCTTGATGTGTATCAGGATCAGCCTTCGAGCAAGGATATCGATTGGTGCCCAGAACTCGCCAGCTTGCCCGGCGTATCACTGACGCACCATGTCGGGGCATCGACCGATCAAGCGCAGGTCGCGGTTGCTCAGGAAATGGTGCGGATCGTCGAAGCGTATAAAGAAACCGGCACACCAAAGCATATCGTGAACAAGGCTCAGCTGAGCGAATCTGTTTCCGATATGGCCAACGCGTAAACAATACAGTTACACACGAAAATGAGATGAACGAAGGAGTTTTGCGATGAGTGATCGAGTCTACAACTTTTCAGCTGGGCCAGCATGTTTGCCCGAATCTGTTCTCAAACAAGCTCAGAAAGATATCTGGAATATCTTCGATTCCGGGATCGGGATTTTAGAGCATTCGCATCGCAACAAGTTTTTCGATCGCGTGACGCATGAGACCGAAGCGGACTGCCGAACTGTTGGGAATATTCCTGATGATATGGCGATCTTCTGGATGCAAGGTGGGGCAACTTCGCAGTGCTACATGGTGCCTGCGAACTTCTTGCCTGAAGGCAGGACTGCTGATTATTTCCAGACCGGTAAGTGGGCGAACGACTCAATCGAAGAAGTCCATCACTACGGCAAGGTGCATATCTGTGGCTCGTCGAAGGACACCACCTACAACCACATCCCCAAGGGCGATCAGGTGAAGAACTCTGACAACCCTGCGTATGTGCAGTTCACAAGCAACAACACGATCATGGGGACCGAGTTTAAAGCGAACCCGGCGACTCCGGGCGATTCGTTCTTGGTTGCGGATATGTCGAGTAATATCTACTCGCGCCCGATGGATTTCTCGCAGTATGGTTTGGTCTATGCGGGTGCCCAGAAGAACCTTGGGCCAGCAGGCGTGACTTTGTTGATCGGCAAGAAGAGTTTGATCGACAATCCTGTGCGTGAGCTTCCAAAGATGATGCAGTATGGACTGTGCGCGAAGAAGGAAGGGCGATTTAATACGCCTCCGACCTTTGGTGTGTATCTGATGGGGCAGGTCTTTAAGTGGATCTTGGCCGAGGGCGGCTTGACCGCGATGGCTGAGATCAACCGCGAGAAGGCAGCGATTATTTATGATTTYATTGATTCGCARGAYTTCTTCACGCCTCAYGCGATTACGGAAGATCGTTCGGACATGAACATCACMTTCAAGTGTCCAACTGCGGARCTCGACAAGYTGTTTATYGAGCAAGCCGATGCGAAGGGGTTGACRACACTCGCAGGGCATCGCGCGATCGGTGGCATGCGTGCGAGTATTTATAACGCGTTCCCGAAGGCTGGTTGTGAAGCACTCGTTGCGTTCATGAAAGACTTCGCCCACGCCAATGCGGGTGCGACGGCTTGATGGGTTTTGAAGATCGTGGTTAGAAATCTCTTCGAGATTTTAACCACGGCACCGAAGATTGAATCTGTATACAAGGCCCGGTTGCTTAGGCGACCGGGTTTTTTAGTGGGGCTGAGAGCCGCGTGATGCAGGCATCGAAGACTTCGTTGGTGGTGATGCGGTTCATCATTACGACACTCTTTTGGGCGCGAAAGTGGAAGTTGTCGGCTTCTTCCGTATGACGGATGACATCGTGGTCGTGTTGGTATGGGCCGACGAGGGAGGGTTCGGTTGGGCCGAGGAGAGCGATCAGTTGGCGATTGAATCCGACAGCCATGTGGATGGCGGCCGAGTCGTTGGCGACGACGAGTTGGGCTCGGGAGATGATGGCCAGCAGTTGGGAGATGGTGGTGGACCCGACGCGGTCGGTGATGTGCGGGTGATCCTCGGCGAGTTCGAGCAAAGGGGCGCAGCTCAGGCGTTCGCCAGGGCCGCCGACGATGATGATGCGGTCGATCTCTGGGCGAGCGATGAGTCGCTGCGTGAGTTCGGTGAAGCGTTCGATCGACCAGCACTTGCCCGGCCAACGAGAGGTCGGGGCGATGACGGCATAGCGTTCTGGGTATTCGATGATGACCTGCGAGAGTTCATCATCGCCAGCGTAGAGACGCATGTCTGGCTTTGAGATGTCGGCGCCGATGGAYTCGACAAGTTTGAGCATGCGAYCGACGGTGTGGAGTGTGCGTGGTGCTTCGATGCGTTGGTTGAGGAAGATCCAAGAGTTTTCTTGGGCATCGCGATAGCCGATGCGCTTTGGTGCGCGGGTCGCCCATGTGAAAAATCCAGAGCGGGCGAGCCCTTGGGCGTCGATGACAAGATCGTAGTTGGTTGCTTTGAGTTCACGAAGCCAACGCAGCAGCGGAAGGAACCGGCCCTTCTTGCATTGCTTGCCGAAGGCTTTGCGGTTGAAGAGGATGACCTTGTTGAGCGCGGGGTGATGAATGATTGCTTGTTCGAATCCGTCCTGGACCATCCAGTCGATTTTAGCATCTGGGAATCGTGCTTTGAGTGCTGCGAGTACGCAGACGGATCGACAGACATCGCCCAGTGCGCTTGGTCGGATCATCAGGATGCGTTTGGGGTCAGTCACAGCGGGTATTGTTGGCGAGCAATTGGCTCAGAGTGCATCGGCGGGGTAGATGCTGGAGGTTTTTTCGGTTTCCCATGCGGTCATGGAGATGAGTTCGATGCCCGAAGCGATTTGGACGATTGCTGGGGCGAGTTGTTCGTAGCAGATACGGGCGATGTTTTCGACAGACGGGATGACGCCGYYKKYGKWTTGATCGAACCACGGGCAATCGATRTTGAGGAACTTGTGATCGAGGTGKTCGAGYAGKGYCGAGTTGACCGCWTGTTGGATTTCGAGTTGGTAGTCTTTGGATTCGAGCAACTCGATCGGGATACGGATGCACGGCTCGAGTTGGTAGTTGTGCCCGTGYCCGTGGAGGTTGTTGCACTTGCCGAAGAACTCGGCGYTYTGYGCRTCGCTCATYGTTGGGGCGTGCAAGCGATGGGCAGCTGCGAAGTCGAAGCGTTGGCGGACGAGGACAGCGTTGGATGGTTGGGTGTGGGTGGTGCTTGTCATTTCGAGGCTCAGGTATGGGGTGAGGTGCCAGCGGATGGCGTGGWGTTGATGCTCGATGAGGTTGGCTGCGGTGTTCCAAAGTTTGGGGAGCAAAGTGGCTGGGTGGGCGCAGGGATCGGCAGTGATTTGTGTGGTGATGATGGGTAGGAACTGATCGCGGACGATGGAGTCGATYTCTTGGATRCYGATGAGGTATCCGGTTTKYGGATCGGGTTGTCCTTTGATGGCGAGTTGGATTTCGTAGTATCGCCCGAACCCGGAGATGTTGGGTTTGCCTGCGTAGGAGTTCTCGCCGAGGGTTGAACTATTGGGGTTGATGGAAAACCGGACGGTTCGTTGAAGAATTTGATGGCGAGGGGTGTTGGTCATGCGGGTATTTGATTATACTCGGATGAGGGCCGACGATTGTGAATCGTGAAAGGATTACAGATGTGGAAGTGTGGATGCAATAAGAAATCGAGCATTGGCGCGAGTGCGATGCTGGTACTTTTTCTACCAGCGTGGCTTGGGTTGACGAATAACTCGAATCATAAGAATGAAGCCGATGTGCAAAACAGTTCTGAATTGACAGAGCCGAAGGAGAAAAAGATGGTATCAAAAAATGTGCTTGGGTATGAGATGGAGATGCTTGATGGGACGATGATCAAGCTTGAGAGCTATCGCGGCTCGGTGGTGTTGATGGTCAATGTGGCGAGTGCTTGCGGGTTGACGCCACAGTATGAGGGGCTTGAAGCGTTGTATCGTGAGCATAAGAAGGATGGATTGGTGGTTCTTGGATTCCCCGCCAATGACTTTGGTGCGCAGGAACCGGGTACGAATGAAGAGATCGCACAGTTTTGTAGCGGCAAGTATGATGTGACTTTCCCGATGATGGGCAAGATTCATGTGAAGGGCAAAGAAGTGCATCCGTTGTACAAACAACTTGCCGCCCAGCCCGAGCCGATCGGTGGGGAGCCGGAATGGAACTTCGCCAAGTTCTTGGTGAATCGCAAGGGCGAGGTGGTCGCGCGGTTCCCATCGCGGACGACGCCGAGTGATCCGGGGCTTATTGAGCGGGTGAAAGAGCTGCTCGTTGAGGATTAATGGAATCTGAATAATCTATAGAGCAAAGGGTGAAGACTTGTAAATGGTTGCTGGGCAACAAGTACAGGCGTTTTTCTATGGGGTGGTGATGTCTTCATCGAACCTTAGTGGTTTGAGGCTCGCATTCATCGTGTTTGGGTGCGACAGTTCTTCTGAATGAGAATACGATTCACAACCACTTTCAGGAGAGACACCATGTTCAATGTACCGTTTGGAAAGATGTCGGGAAAGAAACTCGCAACAGTCGCAGCAGCTTTGGCAATCATGCCGATGGTTGCAATGGGCGTATCGCAGGGCGATGATGAGTTGCCTGTGTACGAGGCAACCAGTGGCGTATCGGGCACGATCACGAGTATTGGCTCGGACACCATGAACAATCTGATGACGCTGTGGGGCGARGAGTTYMGYSGGTTTTATCCKTCGGTKAAGRYKKMGGTYGAGGGYAAGGGGTCATCGACKGCKCCGCCSGCGTTGATCGAGGGGCAGKCGARCTTTGGGCCGATGAGTCGGCCGATGAAATCATCAGAGGTTGATAAGTTCGAAGCCGAGTTTGGGTACAAGCCAACCGCATTGCGTACCGGCATTGATGCACTCGCGGTGTATGTGCATAAGGACTGTCCGCTTGAAGAGATTAGCATCGAGCAGATCACGCAGGTGTTCTCGGTTGCTGGGCCGGACATGACCTGGGGCGACTTGGGTGTGACCGATCGTGCGTATCGCACGCGAAAGATCAATATCTATGGGCGTAACTCGGCATCGGGCACTTATGGATATTTCAAGAAGATTGGCTTGCAGGGCAATGATTACAAGGCATCGGTCAAGGAGCAGCCAGGGTCGTCGGCTGTGGTTCAGGGCGTGACCGGCGATAAGTTCGGGATCGGATATTCTGGGCTTGGGTATAAAACCGCTGGTGTCAAGGCTTTGGCGGTTTCGCTCGAAGACGGGGACGAAGCGTTCGATGCCAACTCAGAGAATTCGCTGACCGGCGAGTATCCGATCGCCCGGTTTTTGTACCTTTATATCAATGCTGATCCACAGGAGGGATTGACCGATCCGCTTCGGATCGAGTTTGTGAAACTGATTTTCTCGAAGCAGGGTCAAGAAGTTGTTGCGAAGGATGGGTACTTTCCGGTGCCGACAGCAGTCGCTCGGGAAGATTTGGAGATGCTCAAGATTGAAGCAGATTTTTAATCCAAACCGTTCACGGAGTGACTAAAAATAGACACAATGAGGGGGCGGGTGAAGGCCCGCGTCCTCTTTTTTAGAATCAGGCTTGATAGAGTAACGCACGCTATGGGTAACTCGGAATCAAAAACACGAAGCAGCGCATCGCGTCGGCTCCACGCGATGGATTCGGCTGCCGAGTTTGTGGTGACAACTGGTGGGTTTCTTGTGCTCGCTGCGGTGCTTGGGATCTGTTTTTATCTGGTCTGGGTTGTGGTGCCTTTGTTTGCTCGCGGGACTGTTGGTGACGAGGTTGCGGGCAAAGCCGAGGGGATATCGAGAACAGCGATGGTGATGCTCGATCCGTATGCACGCAGTGCGACGGTGATCGGGGGCGATTTTGTTGCAACGACGATGCTGATCGAAGGCGGCGAGGTTGTTGGGTCTGGTGCATTGGCGGATGAATCGCTCAAACCAACTGCGATGAGCTTTGCTCGCAATGGCGAGGTCGTGGCGATCGGGTACTCTGATGGGCAGGTTCAACTCGGGGAACTTACATACAAGTCCAAGTTGGTTCGGCTTGATGACTCAGAAGATGTAGATGTGATTGAAGCAATCGAGTTTGGGTATATCGAGACGCTTGATGAAGGGCGTGGCAGGCGGGTTGGCTTTGAGTATTCGTTTGGCGATCCGATCAAGCTCAAAGCTGGCGAGGGGGCGGTTGTTGCGATTGATTATCGTAAAGACCCGACCGGGAAGAAGATTCTCGCTGCGTTGCGAGCCGATGGGACGGTGCTGGTCAACACGATCCGCACGATCCGACCGCTTGGAGGCGGAACGCCCAAAACCAAACTCAAAACCAAGTCGTTCCAACTCGCTGACCCGATAGGCCAACCCGATTGGTTCATGGTGACGGCGGACGGTAAGCATGTGCTTTGTGTTTGGGAGGATGGGCGGTGCGAGCGGTATGCACGGATCGGGCGAGGCGGGTTTGAACTAATCGAATCGATCCAGATTGTTGAAGRGCCGAGCACGATCACGACGGCCAATATGCTCCTCGGCGGGCAGACGCTGATGATCGGGCAGTCGAACGGGACGGTGTCTTCGTTCCATGTCGCCAAGGATAAAACGGGTTCGACGAAGGACAGTTTACAACTTGTGCGATCGCACAATATGGTATCGAAGCATGGCCAGGTAGTGTCGATCTCGGCGAGTATTCGGGATCGTTCAGTTGCCGTGTTGCATAGTGATGGTGTGGTTGAGATTCGTCATATGACGAGCGAGAAACTCGTTGCGTCGATTGACTCTGGGATTGAGTATCCGGTTGCCGCAGCGATCGCGCCTAAGAACACTGGGCTTGTGGTGGTGGGTGAGGACGGTTCGTATTCGTTCCATGAGATCGAGCCTGGGTATCCTGAGTTTAGTGTGGGGGCACTCTTTGGGCGGGTGCATTATGAGGGGGTTGCCGAGCCGGAGTATGTGTATCAATCTTCGTCGGGTGATGATGCTTCGGAGATCAAGCTGAGTTTGATGCCTTTGGTCTTTGGAACGCTCAAGGCGACGGTGTTTGCGATGCTCTTTGCGATCCCGATCGCGGTGTTGGCTGCAATGTATTCGAGTGAGTTTGTGTCCAAGCGGGTGCGCAAGAAGATCAAGCCTACGGTCGAGTTGATGGCGTCGTTGCCTTCGGTGGTGCTCGGGTTTATCGCAGCGATGGTGGTCGCGCCGTTTGTTGCGGATCATATTGATACATTTGTGATCGGGATGGTGGTGTTGCCGATTGCGGTACTGACTGGTGCCCATGTTTGGCAACTGATCCCATTGGCCTATCGACTCCGCACACGGACGGGGCATCATCTGATGCTTGTTGGGCTGGCGGTGTTGGTGGGTGTGGGGGCGAGCAGTTTGATTGGGCCGATGGTTGTGCGGTCGTGGTTTGCGCCCGATGCGTTTGATGCTGCGATGATCGCGGGTGCGGTTGAGGATGTGCCTCAAGCGGAGTTGCCCAAGTGGTCGGGCGATGCGAGCTACAACATCAAGACGGTGCGCAAGCTTCGTGCGATCGGATTAGGTGTTGACTATGGCGTGGTGGTTCGTCCGATTGATGGTGAACTGCATACAGAGGCACTCGCCGAGATCGGGCTTGTCGAAGGCGATCTTCAGCGGTGGCTCAATGATGAATATGGTCGGGCACGACCCGGTTGGATCGTGGTATTCTTCCCGCTGGCATGTGTGGGTGTATGGATCGCGCAGGCTGTGTTCATACGGAGAAAGATTGATATTCTGATCGCAGAGCGAGGCGGGCTCGCGGGTAGTTTGGTCGTGCTTGGTAAGTTTGTCGTGTTGCTTGGGTTGAGCTTTGCGCTTGCGATRGTTGGTGCGGTGGTTGCCGAGGCGATGGGGCTTGATCCGCGGGATTCGGTGTTCGGGTCGTTTAGTCCGCGCAATACTTTGGTGGTGGCGATCATCATGGGCTTTGCGGTGATCCCGATTATTTATACGATCTCGGAGGACGCGTTGCAGGCGGTGCCGATGACTTTGCGGACGGCTTCGCTCGGCGCTGGTGCGACCCCTTGGCAGACGACAGTGCGTGTGGTGATGCCTGTGGCGGCGTCAGGGATTTTCTCGGCGTGCATGATCGGATTCGGGCGTGCGGTCGGCGAGACGATGATCGTGCTGATGGCGACGGGCAACACGCCTGAGATGGATTGGAATATATTTTCTGGGTTCMGRACKCTGGCWGCSAACATTGCGGTTGARYTKCCYGARGCYCCCAAGGACGAGACGCATTATCGCGTGTTGTTCTTGTGYGGGTTGGTGTTGTTYGTGATGACCTTTGTGATYAACACGCTYGCYGARYTKGTTCGRCGSRTTGTGCGRGCRAGGAACGCKGGGCTATGAGYRRTACMMAKRCAACTCATGCTGTACATGTTGTTCATGCTCGCAGACGAACGCTGCCCAGCGCGATCGGTGAGCCGATGGTTTGGTTGACGGGCGGGGCGTTGGTCGTGTGCTTGTCGATGATTGTCATGCTTGTTCTTTTGGTGGTGGTTAACGGCTCAAAGACCTTCTGGCCAAGGGCGATCGATCAAGTGACGATGAGCGATGGGGAGATGTTCCTCGGGATCGCGACCGAGCATGAGCGGGTTGTTGAAACAGGCGCGATGCGCACGCTGTATCGTGTAGGGAACCGGGATATCGGGCAAGAGTCGTTCCGGTGGATTGATGACGAGCAGATCGCCAGTATTGAAACACCTGATGATGCCGTGATGCTCGAGCGCGAAGCGTGGGGCGTGTGGTTTGGTGTTCCTGAGTCGATTGTTCGTGTGCATGAAGGCGAAGAGGACACGGTTCTTGCGCATGGATCGGGTGATGTGCTTGAAGCCTATGAAGCGTTGCACCATGATGCTCGCAAAACCAAAGCGAAGATCGAACAACTCAAGAAGGAACAACTCGGTTCGATCAATGCCGAGATTGATGCGCTTCGGCTGAATATCCGCCAGGCAGAGATCGAATCGGCACGGGACGATGGTGGATTGATTCGATTGGGTTGGGTGCTTTGGTTTGTGTTTGCTGGATTACTTTTGGGATGTGTGGGGGTGGTGTATCGGTGTCGAGAGATGGGGACGGAACTGGGTGCGTCGAATGCTCGGCAGGGCGAGTTGATCCGGACATCAGGCGTGATTGCAGCGGTGATGCTGGTGTTGGCGATGTGGATCGCTGGGCCTTGGAAGGGGCAGGTTGCTGACGAGGCACAACTTGAAACCATGCGTGCAGATGCAGCGATCAGTGAAGCGGCGTTGCTAATTGAATATGACGAAGTGATCGCACAGATCCGCGAGATCGAAGATATTGATCATGAGCTTCGGCTGGTGATTGTTGAGCCAACGAGTGGGCACTTCGCGCCGGTGTCGCAGACGCTTGGCGATGAGCCGATGTATGTGAGCCAGGTTGTTCGGCTGGTGCAGGCCAATACGCTCTCGACGACGGGCAAGTTGGGCGTGTTCTTTTCGCGGTGGTGGGAGTATCTTTCGACGAATCCGCGTGAGGCCAACACCGAGGGCGGGGTGTTCCCGGTGATTGTGGGSACGGTGWTKYTGACSYTKMTGTTGACRATCTTTGTGACGCCTMTGGGTGTGATCGCGGCGTTGTATTTGCGTGAATAYGCCAAGCRGGGATTTGTGACGAGTTTGATTCGTATCGCGGTGAATAACCTTGCGGGCGTGCCGAGCATTGTCTATGGCGTGTTTGGGCTCGGGTTCTTTTGCTATACGGTTGGTGGATATGTTGATACAGGTGCAACCGAATCCGCACGGATGAACGCTGGAGGCTGGTGGGGGATGTTCGTGCTTGCGGGTGCGTTGTTGATGGCGGGGTTTGCGACCAAGCTTTGGAGCAAGCCGAATCCGGGCAAGTTGCCGACAGGTTTCAATGTATGGATGCAACGCGGGGCGTGGTTGGTGTGGACCGTTGTGCTGGTGTTGGTCGTGATGCTGGTGACGCGGACGCCTTATTTTTATGGGTTCTTTGAAGCCCGCGCACAGGACGGCACGCCAACTTTTGGAGCGCGTGGGATGCTCTGGGCTGCGTTGACCTTGGCGTTGTTGACTTTGCCTGTGGTTATTGTGGCGACGGAAGAAGCGATCGCAGCGGTGCCCAACTCGATGCGAGAGGGCAGCTATGGGTGTGGGGCTTCGAAGTGGCAAACGATATGGCGGATCGTTCTGCCCGGTGCGATGCCCGGGATTTTGACGGGTGCGATTCTGGCGATGGCACGCGGKGCKGGCGAGGTSGCGCCGTTGATGCTSGTSGGGGCGGTGAAGYTSAATCAGGATTTRCCGATTTCAACCCAGKCGCCGTTTATTCATGCGGATCAGAGCTTTATGCATCTGGGTTTTCATATCTTTGATCTCGGGTTCCAGAGCCCAGATTCGCAGGCTGCTCGCCCGTTGGTGTGGACGACGACTTTATTGTTTTTAGCGATTGTGTTCGCGCTCAACTTTGCAGCGATTATGATCCGATCACGACTTCGAGCCAAGATGGCGGGGCCTACGGTATGACAAACGAGACAGACTCAACACACACAGCAGTATCAACCCAACCTGTAATTCGTTCGGTTGCGTATACGCCCAACGGCGGTACGGATCAGGCATATGAAGTGATCGATGCGATTCGGCGTGGTGAGAACCCTTTGCCGACGGTTCATCCAGAGGTGCTTGCTGCTGAATCGGTGATTGATATTGAAAAATTCAATCTGTGGTATACCGAAACGCAGGCGATCCATGATATCTCGATGAAGATCCCGCGCGGTGCGGTGACGGCGTTGATCGGGCCTTCGGGGTGTGGCAAGTCCACGCTGTTGCGTTCGATCAATCGGATGAACGATCTGGTGGAAGGTGTGCGGGTCGAAGGCGGGATATCGCTCAATGACTCACCGATCTATGCACCCTCGGTTGATGTGATCTCGCTCCGCAAACGATTGGGGATGGTGTTCCAGAAGCCCAACCCGTTTCCGATGTCGATCTTTGAGAATGTGGTCTATCCGCTTCGGATCGATGGCGAGCGGCGGAAGGAAGTGCTTGAAGAGGCGTGCGAGAAGAGTTTGCGATCGGCTGCGATTTGGGACGAGGTCAAGGATCGGCTCAAGAAGTCGGCGTTGGGATTATCTGGTGGGCAACAGCAGCGGGTGTGTATCGCACGGGCAATCGTGGCCGATCCGGAGGTGCTGTTGCTCGACGAGCCTTGTTCGGCACTCGATCCGGTGGCGACGCTCAAGATTGAAGAACTGATCTCGCAAATTTCTGAGCGGTACACGGTGCTGATCGTGACGCACAACATGCAGCAGGCTGCCCGGGTGTCGGATTTCACCGCGTTTATGTACCTTGGTCGGATTGTTGAATATGGCCCGACCGCGACGCTATTCCAGACGCCTGCGTTGATTGAGACTGAGCATTATGTATCTGGTCGATTCGGGTAAATGAGGTGATGAGCGGGGCTTGGTGAGTAGACAAAGCTGTCTAGTGGTTTCAAGTTCCTGCTTGCAAAGGTGCGGGAAATGGTGGATTGAAAACCTCAAAGGTCGATAAGAAGGACTACGATTGTCTCCGGGTAGTTTGTCCGGTTTTTTCGTCCGATAGTCCACTTAGTTCTGAGCCGGAGTGCTTGAATTGAGGGTTGACTGAGGAGTGCTATGAGTTCTGTTCCCCAACCGAATGTGCCGTCGATTAATCAGTGGAATGCCGAGTACCTCGAAGAGCAGTACAAGGTGTATACRRCTGATCCTTYTTCGCTTGAGCCTGAAATTCGTGCGTTTTTCCAAGGGTTTGACCTTGCTCACGCTTCAGAGCTTCGGCTCTTTGGCGAAGATGCAACAACCTCGCAGGGTGTCGCTGCATCGGCAGGAACTGCGCCTGTTTCTTCAGGGCCGATMTCTTCAGGACCAATCAAGGTCACGCCGACCATTGGTCGCCCGGCTGGTCAGGCTTCGCACTTCGAAGCAATCGTTGATGACTTCGTCGGGGCATATAGAGATCAGGGGCATCTGTGTGCCAATATTGATCCGTTCGATCGCCCTCGCCAACGCCCAGATTCGCTGACGCTTGCGTATCACGGGTTGAAGGATTCAGATCTCGATCGCTTGGTTGATGGAACAAGCATGGGGCTTGGATCTCAGATCCCGCTTCGTGATGTGATTACGCTTTTGGAATCGGTGTATTGCTCGACCATTGGTGTCGAGTTCATGCATGTTGCTGATATTGAACAACGGGCATGGTTGCTCGAACGCTATGAAAAAATTGGWGGCAAGCTGAGTCTGAATAAGACTCAGAAGGCCAATATTCTTRAGCATCTCACACGATCAGAATCGTTTGAACGGTTCTTGGGTCGTCGCTACCCTGGTGAAAAACGCTTTAGTCTTGAAGGCGCGGAGTCATTGATTCCGTTGCTCGATCACATGATCGARKCWTTYTCTGATCTKGGWKCTGARGARATYGTGMTYGGGATGGCCCAYCGTGGTCGRCTCAATGTGCTGCACAAYACGATCGGCAAGACGCTCGAACAGATMTTTACCGAGTTYGARGGCAACTGGTCCGAAGGGTTCGCTGATGGCGGCGGCGATGTGAAATACCATCGTGGCTATTCAGGCACTCGTCGACTCAACAACGGCAGGATGGTTCATCTTGCATTGGCGAGCAATCCGAGCCATCTCGAAGCGGTCAATGGTGTGATCGCTGGTCGATGTCGAGCTAAGCAACGCTTGCGTGGCGATACCAAGCGTGAACGCGTAACCCAGATCTTGCTTCATGGTGATGCAGCGATTGCGGGGCAGGGAATTGTGCAGGAAGTGCTCAACTACTCGCAGCTCGATGGTTATACCACCGGCGGCACGGTTCATATCGTGGTCAACAACCAGATTGGATTCACCACACTACCAGAAGWTTCTCGTTCGTCACGCTATTGCACGGACATCGGCAAGTTTATTGATGCGCCGATCTTCCATGTCAATGGTGAAGATCCAGAAGCGGTTGTKACKGTTGCGCARCTCGCKGCSGAATAYCGYCAGAAGTTCAARCGYGATGTGTTTATYGATMTGGTGTGTTATCGCMGRTATGGACACAAYGARCAGGACGAGACGAGTTTTACTCAGCCACTCATGGCGGATCTGATTAAGAAGAAGCCTTCGGTGCTTAAGGTGTATACTGAGAAGCTGTTGGCAGAGGATTCAATTACCGAAGCAGATCGCCAGTCGATTGTGCATCGTTTGAATGAAGCACTCGAAAAAGCCCAGCAGTCTGCACAGAACGAGCCGAACGATCCGACGATCGATCCGGGGAGTCATCGGTGGGACGGGCTTTCACATGAGTTCTCGTTTGACGCTGTGGATACAGCGGTCACGAAGGCACAAGTTGAAGAGGTTGCCTTGGCGATCGGCTCGGTGCCTGATGATTTCTTGCTGAATCCAAAGCTTAAAAAGTTGCTTAAGGATCGTGGCGATTTGCCAAACGCTGAGATGATTTCGTATGCAGATGCTGAGCAGCTTGCGTATGGAACACTTTTGGCTGAGGGGCATCCGGTTCGGTTGTCTGGGCAGGATTGTCGTCGCGGAACATTCTCGCATCGCCATGCGGTGGTTCGAGACTTTAAGACCGGCGAACCATACACGCCTTTGAACTCGATCCGCGAGGTCGGACAAGAAGGCACCGCGACGCCTCCGGGCAGTATTGCCGATGATGGGCGTGCGCGTCAGGCACATTTCTGTGTGCATGATTCGCCCTTGTCCGAGGTCGGCGTGCTGGCATTTGAATATGGATATTCGCTTGGCGATCCGGGGATGTTGATCATCTGGGAAGGCCAGTTTGGTGATTTCTATAACGGTGCGCAGGCGATCGTTGACCAGTTTATTGCCTCGGCAGAAACCAAATGGGAACGCTGGAGCGGGCTGACGATGTTCTTGCCTCATGGGCACGAAGGTGCTGGTCCTGAGCATTCATCATGTCGCATGGAACGGTTCCTCGAACTCTGTGGCAATGACAATATGTTTGTCGTCAATCCTTCGACAGCGGCGCAGACATTCCACATGTTGCGGCGTCAGGTCAAGGCGAGCTATCGCAAGCCTTTGATTGTGATGACACCCAAGAGCATGCTTCGGATTCCGACGAGCCCGCTGAGCGAGGTGTATGACAGCTGCTTCAAAGAAATGCTTGATGATCCACGCTTCGCACAAGACGGGTGGGATCGCAGCAAGGTGACCAAGGTTATTTACTGCTGTGGGAAGATCTATCATGAACTCGACAAACGCAGGGTCGAACGCGATCAGCGTGATGTTGCGATCTTACGGATCGAGCAGTTGTACCCGTTCCATAACGATTTGATTACTCAACTCGACGCGCAGTATCCAAAGGGTGCTTCGCGGGTATGGGTACAAGAAGAGACCTACAACTCGGGGGCGTATCTGCATATTTGCGATATGTTCCAGGAGGAACTTGGTTGGGATCGGCCAGAGTATATTGGTCGGGCTCGTTCGAGTTCGCCGGCGACTGGGTCGAAGGCGCAGCACAAGATCGAGCAAGAACAAGTTCTTACGGGTGCCGTTGGTGCGATACCCGAGGGCGACAACGCAACAAACAAGGTGGCCGCTGCCAAGGCATAAGTGTCAAGGACGAACACGAACCAAAGCACAAGCGAGATACGGATGAACACTATGAGCACACAGATCGTGATCCCAAATGTTGGCGAATCAGTCACCAGCGGCGTCATCGCCGCATGGACAGTCGCCGATGGCGCCTATGTCGAACGCGACGAGACCGTCCTCGAACTCGAAACCGATAAGGTGACGATGGAAGTTCCTGCGCCGGCCTCAGGAATCGTCAAGCACATTGCGGCTGAGGGCGACGAGGTTGATGTTGGCGCAGCGGTAGGTGAGATTGATGAATCGGCACCCAAGCCCGCGGGCGATGCAACGCCAGCACCCCAAGCACCTGCTCCTGTCGAGTCAACACCGGCAGCTACTCCCGCGCCGGCTCCAACACCTGCACCTGCTGCGGCTCCTGTTGCAGCAGGTGCATCAAACGCTGATGTGAAGGCGACGCCTTTGGCTCGCAAACTTGCAGATGACAAGGGGTTTGATCTCGGATCAATCACCGGCACCGGTGCATCGGGGCGTATCCGTGAACAAGATGTGCTTGCGTATATCCAGACACATCAAGATGGTGCGAACGCAGCGCCTGCGATCTTGGGTGGAATCGCTCGTGAAGTAAGCGTCGAGCGGATGTCGCCGATGCGTCAGGCGATCGCATCGCGACTCGTCGAAGCACAACAAACCGCAGCGATGCTCACGACCTTTAACGAAGTCGATATGGGCGCGGTCATGGACATGCGTAAGTTGCACAAAGAAGCCTTCGCTGAAAAGCACGGGATCAACCTTGGGTTCATGTCGTTCTTCGTTAAGGCGACGACGCAGGCACTCCAGAAGTTCCCGCTGATCAACTCGTACATCATCAAGGGTGACAACGGCAAGCCTGCGATTGAGAAGCATTCCTACAACGACATCGCGATCGCCGTGTCGGGCAAGAAGGGCTTGGTTGTGCCTGTGATCCGCAGTGCTGAAACTCTGTCGTTTGCCGGGATCGAATCAACGATCAAGGACATGGCGTTGCGTGCCCGTGACGGCAAGATCACCCTCGAAGAAATGCAGGGCGGCACCTTCACCATCACCAACGGCGGCATCTTCGGATCGTTGATGTCCACCCCGATCTTGAATCCGCCTCAGGCGGCGATTCTGGGTATGCACGGAATCAAGAAACGCCCCATGGAAGATCCCAAYAACCCCGGCACGATCGCGCTGCGTCCGATGATGTTCCTCGCATTGAGCTACGACCATCGGATTGTTGATGGAGCCGAAGCTGTGCAGTTCTTGGTGAGCATTAAGGATGCAATCGAAGACCCGGCACGGTTGATGTTGGATTTGTGATCGTGTCTTATCGAACTGATTCTAAGAAAATGCGAGACCTCATCTCAGCAGTTGACGAGATACTTTACAATGAATGGGATCCTATTGGTGTAAATGATACTCCTGAGGCATTCGATGAATACAGCTCGTACGCTCCTGGACTACTGAGATATGCAATGGGAGGCGACCCTGAAGTTGTTGCTGATCAGCTTGGTCGAATAACGCGAGAATCTATGGGGCTAGGTGACGGAGATCGACAACATAATTTGGCGATTGCTCAGAAACTCATAGACATCGCTTCTCAAGCTTGAGCTTTGGCGAGCATTCCTTTGCACGCCCGCATCAACATTTCGTAGACTTTATCGAAGCCGTCGTCGCCGCCGTAGTAGGGGTCGGGGACATCGGGCGATTTTTTGGTGGTGATGGTTTGGTCGAATGATCGCATGAGCCGGACTTTGGCTGTCGGGGTGCCTTGTTTGATGAGTTCGCGGTGGTTGGCTGTGTCCATTGGGATGATCCAATCGAACTCGGTTGGATCGGTGTCGGCATCAAACTGGCGGGCGCGGAGATTGGTGAGATCGATGTTGTTTTTTGCTGCGACGAGGATTGAGCGTGGATCGGGCGGGTTGCCGACATGCCAGGCGCCCGTGCCGCAGGAATCGATATGGAACTTGTGGGCGAGCCCTTGTTGGTTGACGAGGTGTGTGAAGATGCCGTCGGCGAGTGGAGATCGACAGATATTGCCTAGGCACACGAAGAGTACAGAGATTGGTTTGTCGTTAGACATTTGCAGGCTCTGTGTTTCTTTGTGTGTTTGCTTTGATGAGTTCATCGAGGTGTTCGATGATTGGGCCGGCGACACCCGGTGCTCTTGAGAGCCCGGCTCTGCCCGAGTGCGTGAGCCGAAGCACCGGGACATCTGCGTTCTCGCACATGCGTTCGATGAGCATGGAAGACCCTGTGCCGTCGAAGCATGGATGGATCAAGGCATCGAACACAGGCAAGATGGAAACGATCGGATCGGTGGCGACGAGGAGTTGGAACTTTGATCCAAGCCCACGATGATGCCGACGGGCAGCTGCGAGATGGCTCGCTGTGCTCGGGACGATTCCGGTGAGTGTGTAGCCCGATGCGTTGAGTAGGCCAAGCAGGAACGCGAGTTCGCGGGCATCGACATCGGACGGGCGATCGGCGAGCACGCCGATGCACATGGTGTCGTTGTCAACCGCGATTGATGCTCTCGATACATCGCGGCTGGTGTCGGCGATGTTGTCGAGCACCTTAGGTAAGAGTGTATCAACCGTTGCCGCGTTGTTTCGATCAATCCAGTAGTCACAATCGTCTTGTTCGAAAGTGCGGATGGTGACGCGTTTGGAGACATAGGCAGGGGCGTTGGCTGGGGAGGTTGAGATCAGATCGAGTTCGGTGGGAATGCCCTTGAGTAGGGTAGCGAGTTCATCGTTCCAGCAGATAACGCGCGAAGCGTTCTTGGTGAGGCGTTTGATCTGTCGGCGGAGGAGTTCGGGCTTGCCCATTGGTGGGGCGAGGCGAGCATGCCAGTTGAGCCCGAGCAGGCGGGCTTGTGATTCGCATGAGCTGTTGCCGATGAGAATGATTTGGCCTGGTGGAGTGAGATTTTGCTTGATCGCATTGGCGCACAGTATTGTTGGGATTGTGCGTCCGAGCGAATCAGATCCAGGGATCGCGCACGGTGCAGCGACCAGATGAACAACATCGTGATGGGAGTTCGAATCGATCACCGGTTAAACAAAACCGTTTCTGTGATTTCGTGCTTGTAGAAGAGTTGCGAGAGCCCAAGCCCTGCTCGGCCCGAAAGTGTTTGTTCCATCTCAAGCCTTGCGCCGGTGGTGCCGGGGTATGAGCCTGGTTTTTGGGGGATTTGGATATTGGCGATGAGTCCCATCTCGCTGTTGGGCCAAAGGCGTTTGCCGCTGGCAACATCGATGACCTTGACGCGCATGCTTGTGCGTGGGATGTATGCTCCGGTCTCTGGGGAGAGTGAAAACTCGGTGACGACGGCATAGATGACGATATCGGCGCCGACAGATTTTCCGAGTTCGGCGATGCTCATTTGTTCGCCGTAGCGTTCGTTGCTTGCAGCGGTGAGAATTCCGCGTGGATCGAGCATGTCGACGAGGACTCGTTTGGCGAGGAGTTCTTTGGTTGCCCTATCTGCGATGGCATAGCGAAGCCGGCGTTGGGTGATCTGGCTTGAAGGGTCGTCAACAAAGATAACGGTCTTTGCGTTTTCTTCGAGGGTATAGGCCGGCATGATTTTTTCTGGACCATGAATCGCAAATGCGATCGGCGTGATCACATTACACCCAGGGATGAGAGTGAGTGCTGCGATGATGCATGCAGATAGAAATGCGGGTTTGATGCGTGTGTATGTGTTCATGTGATACTCAGTATGGGAGGATGTTGGATTCTTCGTGTGTGTAGAAGAGCCATGCGATCCGGTTGGTCAGGCGATTGGCGAGTTCTGTGGTAACTGCTGCTTCGGGGATATCGTTGCGCATGAAGCCTCGCGAGTCGGGGAACTTGATTCGGATCGTTTTTTCGAAGACCGGATCATCTGGGAAACCCGAGTCTGATTCGTAGACGGTAACAATTCCAGCAGCCGATCCATCCCAGATGTATTGGTTGCCCGGTTCGTGGAGGCTGTACTCGATGAGTTCGAACACAATCAAGCGTTCAACTTCGAGCATCTCTGCGACTTCGCCTCGGGGCATGGCGATCCATTGGGGATAGTTGTACAGCACCGAGAGCAAGTCTTGGGATGGGATAGCGAACGATGGGTTCGCGTTTTGAATGAGCCGATTGTTGATTCGTTCGGTGAGCCGAGCGGAGATGCCAGGGTTGTTTGCTTCGATGAGTCGGTTTGCGCTCACGACGATTGTAAAGGAGTGGGCTTCGATTCCTGGGTACTCGAGTTCGACTTCATGCTTGCCGGTACGGTGTGCAGATTCCATCATGCCACCGACCGCAGCACCGATGATGCAGCCAGAAAGCTGAGAGCCGATCAGGATGGCGCAGGCGGTGAAGAGCAAGCGGGATGTGATGTGTCGTATGTTCATAGCTGTGTGTTTACCAGGTGTGTAAGGACAAGTGTGTAAGGGTCAGTGCCATGTCGCGATTTTGTAAAACCATGCGCCGAGGAGTAAGAGTCCAAAGACGAGGAAAGTTCGAGGCGAGAGCGCAGGTTGGATAATCGTGTTGATCCGGGCGCCTGTAATTGTCTGGATCATTGCTCCCCAGAAAACGGTTGCGGTCATGAGTACGAGCAACGCGCCCATTGGTTGGGTCTTGGCTGCTTGTACCCATGAGCCTTCGCCCGCGTGCGAGAATGAAGTGGTCATGCCACAGGTTGGACAGGGTTTGTCGAGTGCGACTGCCCACATGCACGGTGCGAGTCCGAGCTGTTTGTGTGTGCCGTGACCTTCTGCTGCCGGGTTGAGCCATGCGCCCAAGGATAATACGGTGAGGCAGAGGATCGCGATGACACCTGCGCCGATCCGGTCGCCGAGCGTTGCACGCAGAGGCTCGGTGCGTTCGGTTTGTCGTGGGCTTGGTTGGTTCATCTGCATATGGATGTACGCCTCAAATGCCCATTAGATCCCTGTATCTTCGGTTCGTCTGTTGGAATCGGGTTGTTCAATCGAACTTAAATACGCCCTTGCGATAGCCATAGATGTACGCGACGAGTGTGGTGAAGAGGAAGAAGAGGATACGGAGGAGCCAGATTCGTGATGAATCACTCATTGGGTCGAGGCTGGTGAAGGTCTGTGCCCAAGGGTAGAGGAAGATCACTTCGACATCGAAGACAAGGAAGACCATTGCGATGAGGTAGAAGCGGATATTAAAGCGTTTGCGAGCGGTGCCGACAGCGTCCATACCTGATTCATAGGTTTCGCCTTTGCGTTCGCSMRYTYGKCNRTGKRMYRAGSATMAWCGAGRMCAKGAGGTTNNCAYCNTGCNRAASCCGGCRGCTCCGATGATCATCAGGAGTAYMGGGAGGTAGGCACTGATTTCGTTTGCGGCTGCGAGTGTCTGCATTGGGTATCCGTCCAGAAGGATAAACGAGTCCGATCGCCTTCCTAGCAATCGAGCATAATGATAGCATACCCAAACCCACTTCGTGGGTTCTATTGGGCGGTTTAAACCTGCCAGTTTGACATGAAGAATCCAGCATCTGACACGCTCGGCAGGAGATTTGGTGCCAATTGGAGTCCGATTGGCACCGGTAGGGGGCATATGGTCAGCCGGGTTGGCACAGGGATTGCCATAGGTATTGGGCAGACGGTGCGCTTGCGTTCCATCTATAGGAAGACATACAACGACACAATCCGGGCATGCCGCCCGTTTCGGAGAAATCAGATCATGGCATCTAAAGAACTCAAGTTCGACATTGAAGCACGCCAGGCATTGCTCGCAGGGGTTGAAAAACTTGCAGCAGCCGTCAAAGTGACCCTCGGCCCACGCGGACGCAACGCGGTCATCGACAAATCCTGGGGCGGCCCAACCGTCACCAAGGACGGCGTTTCCGTCGCAGAAGAAATCGAGTTGCTCGACAAAGCCGAGAACATGGGCGCGATGCTCGTCAAAGAAGCATCGTCGAAGACCTCAGACGACGCGGGCGATGGCACGACCACCGCGACCGTGCTCGCCGAGGCATTGTTCAAAGAAGGTCTCCGCTACATCGCTGCTGGCGTCGATGCCAACGCACTCGTGCGAGGCATGAAGAAGGGYATCGAGGTCTCGACCAAAGCSATCAMCGACATGGCGACCCCGATCARWGGCAAGAARGACATCCAGAATGTCGCYWCCATCTCGGCCAACAACGATCCCGAAACTGGCAAGATCATGGCCAACGCGTTCGAGAAGGTCGGCAAAGACGGCGTGATCACGGTTGAAGAAGGCAAGGGCTTTGATACAGAAGTCACCGTCGTCGAAGGCATGCAGTTTGATCGCGGGTTCCTCTCGCCAAACTTCGCCACCGATGCCGACGGCATGAAGGTCGAGTTCGAAAAAGCACTCATCCTCGTTCACGAAGACAAGATCGATAACCTCACCAAGCTCGTTCCATTGCTTGAAAAAGTCATGGGTGCCAAGAAGCCACTCGTCATCATCGCTGAAGACATCACCGGCGAAGCGCTCTCGACACTCGTTATCAACAAGCTCCGTGGCACGCTGCAAATCGCTGCGGTCAAGGCACCGGGCTATGGCGATCGTCGCAAGGCGATGCTTCAGGACATCGCGTGCCTCACCGGCGGCGAAGCGTTCATGAAGGATATCGCGACCGACCTCGACAAGATCGAACTCTCCCAGCTCGGGATGGCCAAGAAGATCGAGATCACCGCGGACAACACCATCATCATCGACCGAGAAGAGGCCAACTTCAAGTATGATAAAGATATGGGAGTTGCACTGCCCTGGCTTGGCAAGAAGAAGGATAATAAGTTGCTGGAGTTGCTTGGCCAGTTGCATCATTTCTTGACTGAGGTAACGATGACCATATCTAGGATGCTCCTTTGAGGAAAGTGTTTCCCCTCATTAAGCAGGCTCTTGCGGCCAAGAAGAAGGAGAGTCGGTTGAGTCGGGAAAGCTAGTCCAGAT
>NVSM01000005.1 GCA_002401225.1 bacterium | reverse complement strand
TTTTCTTGACTATAATCAGCCAAGAGATTGATAAAATCTTGATCATCTAATAACAATAGTTTTCGTGAATCGCCACAACTGATATCCACCAAATGTTTTTGAGTGACGACATATGATAATCCGCTGTCTTGCATCATGTGTTCAAGCCGTCCTTGAGGATAGTCTGGATCAAGCGGCAGACCGGATTCAGTCGGTTCTGGAAACCTACCAACCGAACCAGATCGAAGAGAGCGTACTCGCTCAAGCGATTGTTGATGCTCTCCCTGATGGCTGGAAGAACACCGGCATAGAGGTAATCGAATCCGTCGGCGACACCCGCGAAGCGGCGGCGTTGATCGCTGTCAAGCTCAGCCAGGCATCCGATGCTCTTGATGCTCAGGCAGACCTTGAAGCCACCCAAACCGAGAATGCGGTGTTCGGCGTGATGTCAGTGGCTGAGTTGCTGCTAGGCACGAACGGGCTGATTGCGGGCATTGCCGGGGTGCTGTGGAAAAAGAAGAAGCAGTCTGACCGAGCGAGTGAAGAATCACGATTGGCGACCGAGGACATTGTGAACTCGATCCGATCGAGTCCGATTATGACCCAAGCACTCGACAATGGCGGTGGCGTTCAAGTCCGCGCGTCGATGCAATCCCGAACCATGCGGATTGTAAAAACAATCAAAGAGACAACTTAACCCTCTCTCCCCGGAGCCACAGACGGCGAAGGGGTTTTTATTTGCAAGGACGCGAGTATGACCTGTGATTGTGAGAATACTGAACGAGTTGATTCTTTGCACAAGGCGGTGTTTGGAAATGGGAAGATCGAGCAATCGATTCTCTTCCGCATCGCCGTGATGGAAAAAATGGTCAAGACCATCCGCACACTGACATGGGTGATCCTTGCGGCGATTGTTGGGATCGGTGTGCGCGGGGCAGCGGCTTGGATTCATATTGATTCGCCACAGAAAAATGAACATGTGTCGAGCATGGCCACCGCCCTGACCGTTGCCGCCCAGCACGCAAGAGAGGTCAAGCCATGATCAGAACGCTCCAGGTTGCTATGCCGGGCGACCGCCAATACCAAAGAAAGTTTATTGAGTGGCTCGACAATCACGGGCTGCTTGCGCGCACTCGATTTGTCCACCAGATCAGTTCGTTTATGCGTGATCACTTCCCGTGTGATGTTCCGGCGACCGATTTAGAATCAGTCGCCGAGCAAGCGTACAAAGATACACAAACCTACCTGCGAAGATCGTATGAGCCACGCTCTGGCGACTTGATCTATTACGACCTTGAACCGTCTAAAGGCGGGAAGAGCTGGCTTGGGCACGCTGAAAAACACGGGTACACACCGCACGATATCAAAGTGCTTGATGCCATGATGCGGGGTGTACAGAAGGGGTCTGATGGGATGGCGGCCACGATCTATCGTGTGCCCAGCCTGCCGAGATCACAGCCGATTTCAGGCGATGACTTTGGGCATGTCAGCGATGTTCGCCCGTTGGCGTTGTTGAGATTTGATTGGGTCTGGATGGATCTGTACCCCTCACAGGTTAAGGCGGTTGATTCGCTCAACAACTACACAGATCACCGCGATCGCATCATCAAGGGCTACGCCATATTGAGTCGGCTCAACAAGCCGATCATCCCGTTCATTTTTCCGGTCGACGAGATGCCCAATATCGAAAACTACTATGCGTGCTACTTGGATATTGCCAAACGATTGCCTGTCGACTCGCTGGGGATCTGGATGAATCCAAAGGACGGCCGTTACGAAAACCAGATCGGTCAGCTTGAGTTGATGCTGCCTGCGATTAACGACTTTTTAGAGTTTGAATCCAACGAGAAAATGAAATGACAACCGCAACCATACAACTGTTTACTGTGTCTGTCACCGGCAAGTTTGCCGCTATGCACTGGATGCACTCTGCAACACGGATCATCGACGGAGCAACCACTGTGTCATTCACGGCTGGTGTAGACGAACACACCGCCACCGATTCGGCAGGCGGGTTTGCCGATGCTGCCGTTGGCGATCAGATTGAGTTCACAGGCTCATCCAATGATGCCGTCAACGGCTTCTTTCGCGTGAAGGCCAAAGCATCTGACAATCAAGTCACCCTTGAGAAGAGAGGGTTTGATGCGAAGACCGATGGAGCAACCGTCGCGGCTGGGGATGCGATCATCGTCTCACAAGTTCCACATGACACAAAGACAGTCAAGGGCACCGTCTCACTCTCAAACGGTGCAACGATTAAAATCGACAATACCAACTTTGAGAATGAAAACCATGAAGTATGGGGTCATGTTTCCGGCACCCTCTCAACACCGCTCACACACGGAGAGGTTGTCACCGCTACGGTGTCGCAAGGGAGTGCGTGGGTGTGTGGCAACGGGGACGCGAACGCTGCATTGGTTGCTGTTAATGTAACCAACTTCTCAGACCTGATTGACTCATCGCTTGAGCTTGATTACGACAACAGCTATGTTTGCCAGAATGGTGTGGGCGATGCGCCATCAGATGTGGGTGTGGCAGTTGACCCAGCAACCGATCCGGACATCGTCGAATGGTGGGCACCCGATTTACTCGTATTGGCCGATGGTGCAGACTTTGCCGAGGTGCCGGGTCAAATCAATGCAGCCACGAAACTGGTGCCTCGCAAGGGTGCCGCATGGACTTGGAAGTTTAAAGCAGCGGGCATTGGTGGGAACGGTTGTATTGAAACGACCGATTGGGGATCAAACTGTTGGAGACAAGCCATCACAGGTGCAGGTCGCTTTGTTGATGCAGGTGCCAACACGGTCATCACGATCACATGGCGGAAAGACTTCTCGGCCACCAACTATCGCCGACTCGCAAGCAACGACACTTGGCCAACGATTATCAAACAGCACGCGGTCGACACCAACACAGGGGCGGTCGTCTCGGTGATCTCAGTCGATGCAGTAGGCAACGGATCAGCGTGGACAAACTACACCAAAGAAGAGTTGGTTGCATTCACAGCAGGGCAGGTTCGTGTCAGCAACACGAACAACTACTTCGAGAGCCAAACATCACGAACCTATCAGATCGCTGGTGTTGTCGGTGTAGACTTTACCGAAGCCAAGCTCAAGCAATATATCCGTTACTGCCTTGAGTTCGCAAATACAAAGTGGTCGCCAGAGTTCTATGTCTCTGAATCAGGCAGCGACACAAACATTGGTACGCAAGCATCTCCACTCCTCACCGCTCAGACTGGAGTCGATCGAACTTATGAAGGACTCGGCGGGCACTTTGTAGTTCCAGAAGGCGAGACAGTTGATCTGCGGATTAGCTTTGGTGGGCAATATAAGCCATGCGTTGCCTACTCACCAATGGATTGGATGGGGATTCGGTGTGATCGTAGCTCTTCCGTTGCATACCCACAGTTCTTTAATCTAGGTGATGGTTCTGGTCAACAAGAAATGATCAAGATCTCTGCGGCGGGGGACGGTTCGTATTGTGAGCATTGGTTTAATCTCGGACACGATCCGCGAGAGCCTCGTAAGATTCCTACGAGTAGCGTCCATCGGAAAGTTGGGGATGCTGCGTTTGATGCTGGATACACACAAGACGGAAAGATGTTCACTGTTCTCGGTGACGAAGGGGCACCCGACGAAACAGCTTTCATTGCTTTCTTTGGTTGGTGTAATACTGTGGGCGGTGGAATATCAAATATAAATCTAGGTACGCGAGCGACTCAACGCCAATGGTACACCGAAGACTACAAATGCTCCTCTGTTCATGGACACAATGCAGGACTAATCAACCCGGCATACAACAACAGTTCGTGTGTATACATCACTGATCAGCTTGCTATGCCAAGCCCCGGATGGGAGCCTGTTGATTCTGTTGCTGCCGAGGCGACACGATCGCACGGTCATTACCATGACGGCAGTCGTGTTGGCGTTCGTATCTTTGAAGAGCAAGACCTGAACGACTCAAGTTCACATGCAGCACAAGCACGGACGGGTGCATACTTTAATAAATGTACTTTCAACGGCAATCCGATCTCTGTGTTCGTAGCAGCAGGCCAATCCGTGATTGAAGATTGTCTTTTCTACGATGGAAGAGGAATATTGGGAAGCCCCAGAGGTTGGGGATTTGAGTCACAATCATCAATGGATACATTCATTCGACCGCTCTTTCTTGGTGGCGATTACGCGAGTGGGTATTCGATTCAATGCAATCATTCAAGTGATATCTACTCCCAAGACCCTACCGCTGGGCCGAAGGAGTACGGAGAGGGTCGTCACTTTGGAGCAGCTTGGCGAGGGATTGAGATTCAAAACGGACTGTTCTACGATCGCCCAAACATTGCTATCGAACTCACCGGATCAGAGAACATCAGCATCATAAACTGTTTGTTTAAGGCAGCAGGTTTACCCCTTAAGTTCAACCATACGACTGGTGAACTGACATCCGCGAACTTCACCATCACGGGCAACAACTTTGAGATCACAGATTCAACACTCGCCCAAGTTGGTGGTGTGGCCAAGACACTCGCACAAACCGAGGCACTTGCCGACACTGCATCAGGTAACACAGAGGGGGTAATGGTCTTTGTTGACCCAACCCGTACGCCAGATACATACGCCCAACTCTACCTTGATGATCCATTGGCAGATGACCTCCAACTACTCAACGAATCGTGTAGGCAGCGGGGTCTTGGAATCTACGATCCAGCATTAAGTCGAGAGTATATTGCCCAATGGATTCTTGAAGGCTTCTACTCGACGAGCCATCCGGGCAAAGGCCCGTCACAGAACCCGATCATCACACTACTTTCACCAACGAACGGACAGACCGAAGTTGGTGATGCTTCAACGCCTGTGATGTTGTTCACCGAAGAGATGAGTGTTGGTAATGGGACACTCGTTATTGAGCTTCGTAAGTACAGCGACGACTCTGTGCTTGACACCGCTCTCGCCTCTGACTCCCTCATCAATGCATTAGCCAAAGAACAGGTCAACCTCCCAGAGATCGACATGATGGGGATTGTTGGCAAGGTGTACCTGTACATCCCGGACGGGGCTTTGGTCTCGCTGGCATCAGGTGTCCGTACGAAGTTTGGCCAAAGCAAGGATGATTGGGTGTGGACGGTTGGGGTAACGGCGACCGCGTCGCGTACGACTCGATCGAGGCAAAGAGGGCGGTCGCGATCTGCGATGGCGAGGAGATAATACATATGGCCATCGTCAACACCACATTCACCACCCGCCATCCGCTTGGGCAGATTGATCTCTCACAGCTCGGGGAACGGGTCATGATTGATCTGCGGACTATCGGAACAAGTGATCCGATCAAGGCACGCATCGAATGCTTGCGACAAAGCGGATGGGCCACGCAACCGATCAAAGTGAGGCGACGCGTGCATGGGATCGAGATGGACTTTGAAACCGCCAAAGCCATCGCCGTGCCCGGCACGCCTGTTGGAATCGTCACGCTCGTGGAACAAGACCTGGATGGGTCGCCCCAGCTCTCGATCGGAGCCGATGCGATCGAAGCCAACAGCACCGTAAGCGTCATGCTCATCTTGACCTGGGCACAGTAAAAAAACTGCCTGTACAAACCTGACTGTAATACCAGATTCAGAGATAAAGGAAATCAACCATGGCCGTCTTCTCAAATACAGTTCCCAGCAGCGATATCGAAGTCGCCCTGGGCGGATCGCTCACGCTCGCCACCGCCGATGTAATCAATATCGTCGAGGGGAACAACAACTACGACGCGAACCTTGATGTATTGGGCACCACCCAGTTCGAACGATTCTCCACCGGCCCGGGCTACTCGGGCAATGTGGGCGATTATCCAGACGGATTGCTCGTGGTGGCCAAGAAGATCTATATCGAAAGCGCCAGCCCGTTGATCGCGATCAAGGGTGATAATCTGCCAGGCACCAACACCGAGCTGATCGTGTGGAAGAACCGCGCGGGCGGGCAAGGGAGCGTCTCAGAATACAAAGACCTCACAAGACTGGACCTGCTCGCCTCGGGGACGGTGAACATCAAGGCCAGCACGAATGTTGATAACGCGTATGTCAAGGCCGGGGGATTGACCGCACTCTTTGAAAAAGGGGACGATCAAATCGCGTTGCTTGATGTCGGGGTGGCCTCGGTCGCCGGGGGCACCGCACGCGTTGAGGTGGGCCGCGATGTGAATGTGCTCACGATCAAATCGCGCGGCGAGGTGATGACGCACGAGGACTGTTCCCCCACCACCATCAATCTTGATGGTGGAAATCTCAAACACAAGGGCGGCGCGATCGGCGGGATCAACGCCGATGGCGGCCTCGCGGACTTCTCGATGGTCACCGCTGATGTGGTGATTAGTAGTTGGGTGATTACGGGTGATCTGATTATCATCAAACCACCCACCGGGCTGAGTGTCACGATGCCGACAAGCACCCAACAAGGCAGCTTCCGAATCGACTATCGGGATGCCGCGTGAGCGCGTTTCGATCGGACGCGATCGGCACATCGACCGATGGAAACTCGGCCGCCGGGGTGCTCAAGGGCATCTGTGGATCGGCGGCGGGGTTTCGTTCGGATGGTGGGCCGTGCATGTGTTGTGGATGCACACCCAGCGGCTCGCCCTATCGGTTTGATCGCAGCTATATGTGGCGCGAGGGGTTCCGGATTGCGGTCAATACGCCGGCGGAATATTTTCAAAGGTTTTCTGCGGGCTTTGACCAGGTCAGCACATGGGTGACGACCGAAGAACTCGGAGACAATAACGATGAACGCTGGCGGGTCGAGGCCCGGCTGCAAGATGTGCTCTTTACACGAGCTCTGGGCAACTCGACTGTTGGTGGTGAATCGCAGTTTGCCAACCTGTTCGATCGGAGCTATGACGAGCATTGCGGATTCGGCACCGGCGCCCGCGATCTTGATGACGCGGCGGATTGGGATGGGACAGGTGCAGAACACGATTCGCCGGTTGATCGTGGTATCCGCGATGGGGTGCTACTCGCCGATGTGTACAAGCTTGATGGGTCTCACCCTGAACACCCCGGCTTTGGCCTTGTCGAGTTTCGACGGCTGACCGCTCCGGCCTTTACCATCGAGCTGCCGCTCAAAGAGATCGGATACTCGATCGAGTTTCGGATCATCGCTGATAGCCGTGGGCACCACGAGGATCGTGAAGGCATGATCGAGCGGATGCGCGGGCAGCACTCGTATCAATCGGGCACCGACAAATATGCCCCGTGCATTTTGATCGAGGCCAAGCTGAGCCTGCGCCGCCCGGTGTATGACTTCGCACGGTTTACGACAGAACACCAAGCGTTTTATGACAACAACCTGAGTCTGGTGACCTCGGGCCATAGCGGTGAACAGCACCTTGCCCCGGTGAACCCCGCCGGGCATCCGAGCATTCATGATCACTTTGATGCCGTAGGTCAGGTGCCATCGAACGCGAATCGGTCTGTGGTGTTGGCGGCGGCGACGCTCAAGAACTACCTGGCCTCTGGGGAATATCGTGCGACGGCGTACATTGGTGAGATGGCGAGCAACGCGGCTAACGGGCTTGGGGGCTATCCGCCTGCCGATGTGTTCGCGTCGGTCTTTGACAGCACCAGTGATGGATCGTTCTTGATGACGACCCACCTTGATGGCGGATCGCAGATGGATCTGAGCAGTTCGATCTGGGTGCGTGATGCGGAGATCATATTTAACCCGATGAGCGCGTCGTTCTTTTTGCTCGATGGGGTGAGCCGGGTGGCTGAATATACGAAAATGCGGAGCATGAGCTTGAGCCTTGAGCTTGGTGAATCGATGCTGCGGCCGCTGGGATCTGAATGGACACCGAGCCTTGATCATGTGACCAATGAGCTTGATGCCCGGCGGGTGTCGATCTATCGACGATGTGGAACAGTATGCGGCGATGATGTGTTTGGGCCCCACACGCCTGGGCCGGTGGTGCCCTTTGGGATTGTGCATCAGAATCAGGTGTATGGACTCGTTGGGCACACGCTGCTCAACGCGGTGCACCCTGACTTTATTGAAAGCCCCAACTATACAGGCCCGGACAATGATGAATCGTGTGGGCTCAACGCGATGGCGGTCGCTTGTGTGCCACGCGCGGGCTTGGCGCCGATCCGGTTTCGGATTGATCCAAGCTTTGTCGAGGGGGGCACGACGATGGTGCCCGATGATACTGGTGGTGGTGGCGGACCCGGTGGGCCTGGCGGGGGCGACTTTGTTCGCTACAAGCATGTGCTGGGATCGACGCACAGCGACATCAACGCGCCTGAGTTGATCTGGGTCGATCAGCTCTGCGACGGTGCGGTGGATGCACGCATCGCCACGCTGTGCCCGTTTATGGCCGCGAACAACACCACGCCGTTGACCGTGATCTATGACCGCGGGCAGATGACCGATGGATCATTGACCTACATAGTCGGGCTTGCGGGGCAAGAGATCCCGTACTTGCTGACCAACTCGATCGCCATCGGCGAGATTGAACCCGGCAGTTTTAGCGATGAGCCTTGCCCTGAGCCCAGCCGGATCGCGCACAAGTGTGATGATGGATCGGTCTCGGTGCGGTACCGATTATCCGATAAGCCTGATGATGGGGTGACTTTTTTGTACAACGGGGATCGGTACCTGCCCACGCCGGTGCTTGTTTCTGGTCCGCCCGTTGATGTAAGCGAGCTGGAATGGACCACTGATGAGTGTGAGAACTTGGGCGTGTGGTACAAGGCGGTGCGGTGTTCGAACGGAACCGGGCCGCCGGGCGGGGAGTATCGATACCAGCTCAATGAACATGTTGGCATCGGCAACGGTGCGGTTTTGGTGAGTACCAGCACCGTTAATAATGACCAAACGCTGTGCGTGGTGACCTTTGCGGTTCAGCCTACGGGCGCGTTGGCCGATGGGACCGAGCATCCGGGGCGACAAATCTTTGGGGATTGTCGATCGATTGTGGGCGCGAGCAGCGGGTGTCATAGCCAGCCTGATGATCCGATTGATCCCAACGGTCAGGCGATTCGTACGCCGGGGGGGCTGGGAAACCCGGCATTGAATCCGGCGTTGGCGAGTTTTCTTGCTCAGTTTGATTGCGTGGGCTGTGGGGGTTAGATGGATTCAGCAAGTACAACAGAATCAAAAACTTCATTTTTAAAATCGGGTTTATCAAGAACCCTTGCCGCCCAAACAAATAAACACTTGTCAATGATCTTTGATTTATAGTGATTGTCTAGATCTTCTACGCGACCGACCGAAAGCTTCTGGGGCATGTATCTTGCCTGATAGCCAATGTCATAGAGATTGTGGTAGTGTCGGGATTCTTTCCGATGACGATCGTGCATGAAACGACTTCGAGCACTGTGATGCTGAAAATCTAAATCATCAGTTGCTTTCGCGACTGCTTCAATGATGTGCATGCCTGCGTAAAAAAGCAAAATAGACTTCGCGCGAATGCATTCATCGTCTAAAGTTTCATACGACTGCAAGTGTTCTGCAACCGAACGGATGTGCGTCTCATACTTGGGCATGGTAGATAACAGACCTTTTTTTGCTGGTATCTAGTTCGCAGTCATCGCATGTTGAGACAGGGAAGGTGTGGAAGGCGATGCGATAGTTTGGAAAAGCATCATGAACATCAAGCGCAAAGTCGCCCATTGAATCAGCGATTTCGTAATCTCGATAATCACCTGAAGTGATAAACTCGCACACCATCCCGGTGTACTCGATGCCAAGGATACCGTAGATGATTGTCTCATGCTTTTCACAAAACGATGCGATCATTTGCAGAAATCGTAGTGTGTCGGCACGACCTTTTTCAGCATCTTCTTTCTCGCGGACTTGACGCGTGCATGCCTCGACGGCGTGCACTACTTCGGCAACGAAGCGATCACCATCATTGTTGATGACAACTTTATCGTGCATGGCCGGATCCAAAATGGTCATGCGTTTGCCAACAGACTGATCGCCTGTTGTATTCTCTGCATTTGTCTTTGGTGGTGTAGGCATGGACTCCTCAATCCGTGTTGGGCGATTGTTATGGCGGCAAGCCATCATTCGCGGCCCAGAGTATAGGTGATAAATCGGCTCGATTACAAGTATGTTCTTAGCTAAAATCCAACTCAGAGCGTGATTCAAGAGATAAAAGATTGTTTTTGAAGGAAAAAGACCGATAAATCTCGGCAAATAAATCGATCAGACCACTCAGCTGATTGCTTTTTCGAAGGTCAGGATGATGGATTCACGGGTGCCCAAGAAGAGGGTTCGCTTTTGTTCTTTGATCTGGAAGACCATGCGGTAGCCGCTGGCGGCGTGGAGGTTGATCAGCTCTTGGAGCTTGTTGGTTTTCATGGTCGCGCTGCCTAATACAACAGAACTCAGGATGGATTCATCGACGCGCTCGACGATGTAACGGTATTGCGTTGGCTTGGCACGGACGACGGGTTGGTGCTGGCGGATCACAGGCTGGGGGCCTGTGGATTCGCGAACAGGTTCGGGGACGAACTCGCCGGCTTGGTCTGGGAAATCCATGTTTGATTTAGTCATACCTAAAGATACCAAATACGAACATGCTTGTCAACCAGAGCAGTAGGTTGGCGATGGTGGATAGTATTATGAAAACTATCTATCAATGGAGGGTGACGAAATGGGAATCAAGCTGCCGATCGAAGCCGAGAAAATTATAGCACGATCATTGTCTGACCGTTTCTGGGGAGCAGATCCCAAGCACAACTTCTATGTCAGAGCGAAGAATGTAGTCATTTCAGGTGATCTTAATCGATCGATTCTTGCACAGATTCAGAACGAGTATGAGGGGGATCTTGGRAAAGACTTCTCGCACCAATGGGAAGAGTTGCTCGAGGAGATTGTGTATTGCATCGCGATTGATGGGCGGATCGACGCGGATGAAAAAATATACTTCAAAGAATATATTTCAATCTTTGGAATCTCCATACCTGATGCCCAGATGATCTACCGAAAAGGTGCTCGCCGAGCGTATATGGATATCGTGATCAGACTCTGCCGCGATGATGAACTCTCGGACAAAGACCTCGAACTGCTCGGCTCGATCGCCAAACATTTTGGACTCAACGAGCACGAAGAAGATGCCGCGCTCCAAGACCAGCTCAAACGCATGGTTCAGGCAAGCTTTGATGATCTCGCACGCGGCGGAATGGTTTCAGATACTGCATGGGAAGAATTTACGGAGCATGCCGCGGCGCTTCGGGTAGATTTCCAACTGGATGAACGAGGAAAAGAAGCGGTTGAGCGTGCACGCAACCGATGGCGTGTTCGATACGGCCAGATGCAGACCATTGAACTGCACGGCGATTATCGTTTAAAATCGAAAGAGAAAGCCTATTACCAAGGGGTAGCCAGTTGGCTTGAGCTTCGCAGTAATGCGGGCGTGGTTGAGTATATGAATATTGGGACAGGCACCATCATCATGACGGATCAGCGGGTGCTATTCATTGGACAAATTGTAAGCAATAAATCTATCGGATGGAACAAACTCTTGACGGTAAAATCACATGGGCCTGACGCCTTTGAACTTGAAAAAGAAACAGGCAAGTCGCCGATCATAGATGTGCAGCGAACACGCGCAAGTCTCGAAGCACTCGCCTCGCAGATCGCGTATCGGCTGTGGAAAGATAGTGTGATTACTTAATCTGAGAAACGGATACGGATGGGCTTCTTGGTCCATGTGAAAATGAACGGGTTTGGGTTTTCGCTATGTGTTTTAAGGTATTTAAAGGGCTCGCTGTCAGACCCGTTCGCTGCTTTTTCCCACGCAAAGAACTCTTTGTTGGGTTTTTTCTTGAACACCCACTCTGGGAGCGTATTGATGTTCTTGCTTGCGAGCACATTGGCGAGTTTGATTGGAGTCAGCGGGCTGAACGAGAGATCAGTTGGTTTTCGTAGTGTGTACTTGTATATATCATCGTCTCGCGATAAAGGGAACTCGGTGTTGATCTCAAATCGGGGTATCCATTCGTGCGGCCCAATGACTTTCATATCGCCGAACGATGATTCAGGGGAAAACTTGTGGAAATCTTTAAAATCAATCCTGTATGCCAGTTCAAAAGATTCTCCAATATACTGATCGCTTTTGTTAGTAATCCCCCGCAACAGATCATCAAATGGGAGATTGTCCACGCGGGCGATGAATGTCTCGCCTTGTTCATCGGCTAAAATTCCAATAGGATAAATAACATGCATCCCGTATGTCTCATTTGGATCAGATTGATAATTACCCAAAAATTCATACGAAACAAAGACTTTGAATCCTTGGGTTCGGAGGTAGTCTCGTCGAAGTTGCCATGTATCGTGGTTGATGTTTTGAGCGATGTATTCGAGCGGGCCGTCTGCCATATTAAACTGAGCATCCGTATCGAGGCAGAACCATGCCGGGGCGTTGTCGGCACACTGTGCCCAGAATAAAATCTCGTCGCGTTTGCTGTCCGAAGCAAGAAGTTTTTGCCGGTCTTCCATCGCGAGCTTACGGTTCCAGATATTGCCGAGTTCATCGAGCAAATAGTATTTCGCGTTTTCGTTGAGGTACTTTTGCGATGCCGGGTGGAGGCGATCCCATGCGGTCGTGTTATCAGATGGGATCGCTGGTGGCTCGGTAGAAAAAGTGATGAAGCCGAAAATAAGGGCAACGATGGTTGCGATGAGCGGCATGGTGATTCTCCCCAAATGTATTATTGCGTGCCTGTTTCGGGGAGTGTATCCGGTTTGTTGGTGTCTTGTTGGTTAGGATCTGGGTTTTGCGTGGATAAATCGAGTGGTCGTTTGTGAATAGGGGTGTGGGTGGGCGTGACTTCGTAGGTGGTTGTGTCTTGCTGGATGGTGCCCGGGACAGGTCCATCCTTGGGTTCGGTCGTTACACGCATGGTTTGAGGTGACCGTCGCTTTGTTGTCTTTGGGGTGCGCTGATCGTTGGCGAGCTGGGCACCGGCTTGGGCAGCGAGGGCTTCGATCATCGTGAGGATGGCATCGCCCTGGCCGAGGTCTTCGAGGAGTCTGAACGCGGCGATGAACCGCTCTTCGCGGGTTGGATCGGCGGTTGGGCGGGTGCGTGTGTCGTTTGAAGACTTGTCTTTGAGCTGTTCAGCACGGAAGTTGAGGTCTTCGAAGGATTCCCAACGACGATCAGTGGCCTCTGACAGGAACTTGATCTCGGAAGGGCCCAGATACCCACGCATGGCGAGGGCGGTGAGGATGGCATCAAGACTTGATGCACGAATAGTAATGCGATCTCCACTCGACTCAAGAGTCTTGACGGTGGTAATCGAGACGCCAGACATCGAAACAACCTGCTCCTGTGTAAAACCTCTCGATTTACGCATTCTTTTTAGAAATAGACCGTAATCATTATCTGGCATGGACTTATAAGAGCATGTTCGTTGGTACGAATGGGCTAAACAGTCCGTACCCGGCCTATTTATTGCTTTTACGGTTGACATAGAGATAGTTTACGGATAAGTTTAAGCCGTCTTACCGCCGCAATCCCTCTGCGATGGTGGGCACCCGGGTTGGGATACCCCTCCAGTAAGTTTGATCCCAACCTCGGTTCGCAGGACAAGTGCGAGCCGATTGGCGATGTTCGGCACGAGTTGCACGCACACGCCTGCCTCGCGACCAACGAAAATTGGGCATGAGGCATTCGATTCAAAAGCGACCGGCCGGTCGCAACTAGATACCGAACACACTTCCGACACGAGTGTCGGAAGTGGAACCCGCAGCGGGGTAGAGCAGAGGTCAGCTCATGTGGCTCATAACCACAAGGTCGTTGGTTCAAATCCAACCCCCGCTATTTCAAACAGGCCGCGATCGACACGCGGCACACACTCAGATGTGTTCGCCAATCAAACGCACAAGCGTTGTGGCGATCGGTCTGCACACAGCGAAGGGATACGCGATGAACACGACGACAGAAACAACAGGGGCAGAGCAAACGAAAATCTCGCTTTACGAAATGGCGATGTCCGGGATGAACCCCGACGATATCAAATGCCGTACGCTCGATATCGTCAAAATACTACTCGGCATGAAATACGAAAATGTAAACGAAGAGCAAAGAGCTGAGCAGGACAGGGTTGGCTGGCAACTCGTCGGATGCATTTGTAGGGGGCGCCATGTGATGGCCTCCGTAGAAATGCATGGTGTGGATAGAGGCGTTAGATCGATCAACGAAGCGAAGTGTTTACGGTTGATGCTGGCATACTGCTTCGGATGGTTTGACGATCTGGACGAAAGCCCAGCAATTAGCGACGGCTTCACAAAGTTAGAAATTGCTGAAATGCGATGTGGTATTCGCGGTGACGATGTACAAGTCAAGGCTGAGTGGAAGTGATGGGAGTCGTCGCACTCACGCCAACCACACACACGCCCGGTGATCAACGCCGATTTGGTGAACGATCATCGCGGTTGTGTTCCAAGATCTCGCGCGACATGCTCTCGTCCCGCACCGATCGCATGCGGGAGATTCTCTCCGAAATGGAGCAGATGGCCTCGACCACGCTTCGAGCAAAGCCCGGTGTGATCCATCGGCTCGAAGCCAAGGTCGCCGAGTGCAATGAGATGGTCAAGCGAGAGCTTGACAACGCCAAGAAGTATGCCAATCGACCCGCCAAAGGCTCGATGGTCATCCGAAGCGGAGACTCGGCGGAGTTTAAGAGCATTGAAGACGGGGGGAACGGGTAATGGTTGCGACGCACACGCCCATCTTAAAACTCTCGGCACCGATGGTCATCGAGATCAAAGGCGAAAACCTAACTTTCAACACACGCGATTCGATCTTTGACGCGCTGCGATCACTCGAGCAGCGTGAAAAAAACCTGAACAATCAAGCCGCATACGCCGCGTTCTGGCTCGGCAAAGCACTCAACGAAGTCAAAAAGAAGCTGCAATACGGAGCGATCAATCACTTGTACGCCGACGCGGGGATCAACCGCCGGCGGGCACAACGATGTGTGAAATGGGCCGATGACTACACGGCAACCGATGGCGGATTCGACTTTGAGAAGTATCGCCAGGGCGAACTGCTCGCACGCAATCGCCACGATAATGGAACACGCCCATGCAAGTTCGACGAGCAAGGGAGCCCGAGTTTCACGGCGGTGCAAGANAGCNTGYYGNGACRSCGCGCGGTGGAGCATGCCAAAAGCGACCGGCCGGTCGCAACTACAACCCAAACAAACGAGCCGGGCACAAACGGTATGACTGTTCGGTTTGATCCGATGGAATCACTCAACGCGCTCGCCGATGAACACGCGCCTGCCGAAAAAACGATGATCCCGATGCCCGAGCTGCGGATTGCGGGCGGCGTGATTGGCGATCAGATGATGATCGACTTTGACATGCTCGCAAGCGAACGAAAGCTCGCCGCAGCGATCATCCATGCAGACCAGGCACACGCCGATGGATTGATCGATGACGAGCAAGCGATGGCGATTGATGCCGCACTCGAAGAACTCGCACAACGCGTTATCCAAATCACTGGAAACATTACACACTAAGGAGCTGGTCATGGAATCAACAACTTGGTGTGGACGAATCTCTCTCTCCTCTGCGATGCATGCATCGCACCCTCCGTACCCCCGCTGCTCTTGATTGAGCGGCGGGGTTTTTGTGTGCACGCATCGCGTGCATGTGTATGTCAGCTGCGATCTTGGGAATCCACCCCGAGAACAAAGCGAACGCTCATTGGATGGGCGAAAGGTTTGAAAGTGATTGGCGTATTTGTTTCAAAGCCAATCACACTTTGAAAGGTTGGGAAACCATGATCAAGAAAGATATGACGACGAAATCAGAACTGCCAAGGATCATCAGCGATGCGAATGAATCGGGTGATGCCAAGCACGGCAAGGCTATTAACCCCGCCGCCGTCGAACTTCATGCGTGTATATATGCGGCCGTGGCTATCGCTAAAGTTCATGGCATTACCCGGCGAGGCATCGAACAACGCGCCTTGATTGGCAAACAAGTGCTCGGGGATTACCTCTGCAACAAGCCCGACTGTGTGATGCGGATTGATCAGTTTGCACAACTGCTCTTTAACCCCAAGGTGCTTGGCGAAGATGGACACTCGCTTTTGCTCGATGAGATCGCGCTGCGATGCGGCCGCAAAGTGTTGATGCAACACGCCGACGAAGAGCATGATGGGCTCGTGCTTGAGTCGCTCGATGTGACTGATGCAGCCGGGGCTTTGGCCGCAAGAGTTCGCGATGCGGTTGATCCTGATTCGCCCGGTGGCGCACGCATTACGCAAAAAGAAATGAATGGGATCGGGGCATCGGGCCGGATGGTGATCGATGAGGCGCTCGCGATGATCCCGCATGTCCCAGGCTTTGAGGAGATGGTCGTATGAACACACTTATTGACATGATCAGCATCGGTTTATTGGTATTCTTTGGTTCGATCACCGCGATTCTCTCCACCATGCCGTCTTCAAAGATGGTTCAGTTTGGGATGATGATCTTGGCGATCGTCACCGTTGGGGTTGGGCTTTGGGCGTTTTATACGCATGATGGGCTGGCAAAGGTAGGTGCGTGATGGCGACAATGAAAACCCCAAGGTCAATGCTCACCATCGACGGGGCCGCATTGCTTGGCACACAAGAGACCATGAGGTTTTTGAATGTCTCCGCAAGCACGCTTCGCCGGCTCGCGGAGAAAAAAGAGATCGTTCGCATCAAGATCGGTACGCTCTGCCGGTACCCGGTCGATGACCTGGCAGCGTACATCGATACATTGCGATAGCGTTTGCTTAGGAGGTACCCACCAATGGGACTATATAAGCAAGCAAAGTCGAACAACTATTTTATGCGATTCAGTGATGAGCATGGGCGATTGATTCGAAGATCGACCGGCACGGCCGACAAGAGGGCAGCGACCATGATTCTTATGGATGAAGAACGCGCAGTGCTGAATCGTAAACTTGGAATCGCTGCCCCAAGCCCGACGGGAGCGAGAGCACCGATCGATGTGGTGGTCAAGCGGTTTCTCAAAGAACAACGCGACAATGGGCTCTCTGAGTCTTGGGCAAACACGCAAAGCAAACGCTTTGATCTGATGATCTCGGCGATGGGGATTCGGTCGTTGGTTGACTTCAAAACCGAGAAGCTCAAAGAATATCTGGTCGATCATCCGACAGCCAAATCTCACATCACCCGCTGCCAATATATCATGCATGTTTCAAAGTTGTGCAAATGGGCGATGGATCAATCGCCGCCCCTGCTCGCAACCAACCCAGCGATCAAAGCGATGCCGCGATTGATCGGACGCGAAGCAAATGTTGCGAGGAACCGCGTGGTTCGTCGACCGCTCGACACGCTCGAAATACCCTTGTTTTTGAGTGCAGAACCGAAAACGCCGCGACGAAAAGTTATTTGGAACTCATATCGATTGCCATTGTACCAGGTCGCGCTGCGAACAGGGTTTCGACGATCGACGCTGCGGCGACTCACGCCCGCTTCGATTCATCTTGATGCCGCGAACCCGCACATACTTGTGCCGGCTGAAATCACCAAGAGCGGCCGATCGATCAATATGCCGCTCGCAGATCAATCGGTTGTGGAATGTATCGATCAACTTCTTCGATATTGCTTTGCCCGTCATCCTTCAGACCCGYTCTATGGATTGCCGTTCGGGCAAATCCCCAAGCCGAAAACATTTCAGGCCGACCTGGCTCGGGCAGAGATCCCACGGGTTGATGAGCTTGGGCGCCATGTGGTTTTTCATTCATTGCGAACAACCTTTTGCACACAAATGGCGATTTCTGGAATCCCGCCGCAAATCGCGATGGAGCTGATGGATCATAAAAATATTGATGTGACGATGAAAATCTACACCATGGTTGGTGTGAGTGATAAACGCCGTTTCATGAAAGAGCTTCCTTCGCTCGATTGTGGACGGGGCAAGTTAGGTATGTCTCAAAGTATGCTCCGCTGTGGACATACAGGGACAAACGGTGGTATATGTTAGGTGTTTTGGTCGCCATAAAAAAAGAGCGTATCAGCAAGAAAAACCTGCTGATACGCTCTCAATAACGGTGCGAGAGGGATTCGAACCCACGGACCCCGCAAAGGGTCACTCGATTTCAAGTCGAGCGCCTTCAACCGCTCAGCCATCGCACCAGATGTTGTTGCCCAAATGAACTTTCATCCAGAATCGGGCACACCAGTGTATTCACCCATCGGGCGGTTGTCTTGCAATCTTTACTTATCTGATCGCCAAATCGGATGCTTTGGGCGATATGCTGGGCACAAAGCGACCAGTGCCCCGAGCATCGCTGCCGTTTGGGTATTGATATGGACCGAATCCGTAATCGATGCGAGCATAAGCCCGACGATTGCGAACAAGGGAGCGAGCCCAAAATATCCCTCAGCCTTTACATCCCAGATCCGCCAAGCTGCTCGAATCACACTCAGCATCAACACGGACCAGAACAAAACACCGACCAGCCCCAGCGTGCTAGAAATCTGAAGCAGGCTGTTGTGGGCATGGGCATGCACGCCCGCATCAGGATCTTGAACATCGACCCAGGTCTGATACCCCCCTGCCCCGACGCCAGCAACCGGATTGGCGATGGTTGCATCGATCGCGAGCTGGCCCATCTTCACACGCAGCCCGGTGCTTGAATCGTATTGCCCATCGAAAGCCTGCCCGAGTTCCAAGCGGGCTTGCTCGACTCGAACGCCCAAGCTCTCGCGCATCATCACTCCAGCGATCATACTGATCACCAAGGCACCGAGAACAAGCACGATGACCTGCTTTGTGCGCATGCGCTTGGTGCATGCGCCAAAGCAGATTGCCCCAACAATCAACAGCACGCTGGCGATCCAGGCGCCGCGGGTTCCTGTTCCAATGATTCCAACACCAACACTCGCCACGCCCGCCATTCCCCAAAGCCGAGTTCGCCCGTTGGCGAACATTGCTGATGGCAGATGAAGCCCAAGCCCGGCGACCAAAATTGATCCGCCGACGACCGGCTGCCACCACCCGGCGATTCGGTTCGGATGATTCTCAACAAGTTGAGCAAGCCAACCGATCCCAAACCCATCGAATGCGTCAGCGACTTGCCCGAGCTGACCAAACGCGATGCCGATGCACATCGCGGTGATCAAGGCTCGCCGATGTTCGATCACGGGGAAGATCAATCCAACAAGAACGAACCACCGCAGCTCTGCGATCTCGCCCCACCCAAGGAATGAATCGCCAGACCACCGCAGGCTGAGCATCATCCACCCGGCGATCGCGATCGCAGCGAGGGCAACTGGTTGCCCAAACCCGTGAATCCAGACCGGGAAGGTATTGATTACACGCACAAAGAAAAATACAACCAAAGGCCCAAACGCAACCTCGGTCAGTGTCACCGGGCCGAACATACAGACCAGCCCAAGGCAGGCAAAGAGCAGATGTATTCGATCGCCAATCGCGTCTTGACGGTGCATCCGCTCAAACGCTGTATCACAGGCTGAGCGATCTATGTAATGACCATCGAGAAAACCAAACAGCCATCGCTTGAAAAACCATGCCTGATGCTCAGAAACTGGGTTTGGGTCATTTGTATCCAAAGGGTCACAATCCTTTTTTCAGCAACCGATCTTGCACTCTGCTGGTATGATATTGTATAGATTGCATCATTCTACAGGGCGATAGCCGATGAATGGGCTTTGAGGGCAGTGAATCAGGAGTTCAATCATGGATGATATCAAACAAGTACTCGCCAAAGCCTCCCGTCGGCTCTTCGTGATTGATCTGCTCCGCACCTTCGCGATCACCTCATTCATCACTCTGTGCGCCCTCTTTCTCGCTCGGCTGACCCAAAAACTTGTTCCCACAGTTGAGATTCCTTGGARCMTSRCCTTCRTSATCGCTGCGGGYKYMGCRSTKRTYRGCGCGTTGATCTGGKCGATSRKSCGWARACCAAAYGARGAYCARGTCGCACGCGAGATTGATGACCGGGCAGGATTACGAGAATCGATCTCGACCGCGCTGTGTGTAAATCAGAACAACGATTCATGGTCACAGGCGATCGTCACCGATGCCTCAGCCCAAGCCAAGCGTGTGGTGATTAAGGATACCCTCCCAATCGAGAACCCAAAGCACTGGCCGATGCCCATCGCAGCCGCGTTGGCGATCGTTGCGATCTGGTGGGTGCCTGCGACCGATATCACTGGGTTGCTCGCCAAGAAAGAACAAGCCCAAGCCCAGCAAGCCCAAATCGAAGAGGTCAAAGCAACCGTCAACGATACACGCAAGCTGATGGAAGAGATCCAGGCGAAAACCGGAATCGATCTCGAAACGATTGGCGATGAAACCTCCAAAGAACTCACCCCCGATGAGATCGCGTTTGTCGATCCTGAAGAGATCGCCCGCAGCGCGATCAAAGAGCTGACCAACCTCTCCGACAAGCTCGACGAAAAACGCAACAACGAAGACGGCGCGACCTTTGATGCGATCAAGGACATGACCCGCCAGCTCAATACCCCCAAGCCCGGCCCAGCTTCGGAGATGGCCCGCGCGATGGCGCGTGGTGACTTTGGTGAAGCACAGAAAAAGCTCGAAGAGATGGCCAAGGCTCTTGAAGACGGTTCGATGAGCGAGGAGCAGAAGAAGCAGGCAGCTGAGGGGCTCGAAGCCATGAAGCAACAGCTTGAAAAGCTCGCCCAGAACCGAGCCGACCTTGAAGAACAACTCAAAGCTTCAGGCTTATCCGAACAACAAGCCAAACAACTCGCAACCGATCCCGAAGCCCTCAAAAAAGCACTCCAAGACGCCGGCTTAACCGAAGAACAAGCCCAGCAACTGAGCCAAGCAGCCAAAGCCCAACAGCGGGCATCCGATGCTGCCGGGTCGATGGCCCAGGCGATGGGACAGATGGCTGCGGGCATGCAACAATCGAATCCGTCCGAGATGGCACAAGGACTCGAATCGATGTCTGGGCAGCTTTCGGACATGGAAATGATGCAGCAAGAAATGCAATCACTCGAACAATCGATGGGCGARTGCAGCTCACAGCTCGCCAAGCTGGGCGAATGCTCCGGGGGCAGCTGCTCGGGTGATGGGCAAGGCTTTGGCGAGAACTCGCAGCTAGGGCAGACCGGACAGTTTAGAGAAGGCGACTCGCAAGGCTTTGGCAAAGGCTCAGGCGGCCCGGGCAAAGGCATGGGCTCAGGACCAAATGCCCAAGCAGCCGATTACATGCTCAAAAAAGAACGGGCAGATGTCCAGACCACCAACGAAGGGCCGGTCATCGCATCGACCATGGTTCAAGGTTCGCAAATTCGAGGCGAATCCACCGCGACCTTCTCGCAAGCGGTGCAGAGCGCGACCACACAGGCTGCCGAAGCAATCGAGACCAAACGCATCCCCCGCAAGCATGAGTCTGCGGTGCAGGAATACTTCGGCCGACTCGACCAAGCAGCCRAGAAGGCGAACAACGAAGACACCAAGCCCGCGCCCGCTGGAAGCGATGCAACCAATACAGCGAAGAGCGAAAAGAAAGACGATTAATCGATGCTCAATAAACTCCTCCCCGTGGGGTGTGCTGCAACTTGTATATTGATCTCAAACGGATGCAGCCGATCGGGTTCGAGCGAAGCCGCCAATGCTGTTGTTCTGTATACCAGCGTCGATGATGCGTTTGCTAAGCTGGTCGCTGATGCGTTTACTGCACAAACCGGGATCACGGTTCATATCCTCGGCGATACCGAAGCAACCAAAACCACCGGGCTCGTCACACGCATCCAAGCCGAGATGKMYCATCCGGTKGSYGATGTGTGGTGGTCGWSYGAGCCGATGGGKACGATCTTGCTYGAWCAAKCSGGCGCWCTCGAAYCSGGMGCMAKGRSGGSWMYGKWTSRKSRSRMTNGGCCSRMYRCSCTCCRCGMKSMMMAMTGGTCRTGGGTYGGKATGGCGATGCGATCGCGGGTGATTGCCTATGCACCCGATCGGATCGACGAACCACCAACTACGCTTGCTGCGATCGCTGATCCAAAATATAGAGGACTCGTCGGCATGGCCCGCCCGCAGTTTGGCACCACGCGCATCCATATGGCGATGCTTGCCGATCAATGGGGGATCGAATCGTTCACCCAATGGCTTGTCGATATGGAAGCGAACAACCTACGCCTCTACGACGGCAACGCGAGTGTTGTGCGCGCCATCGCCATGGGCGAGATCGATATCGGACTGACCGATACGGATGATGTGTGGAGCGGACAACAGAACAACTGGAAGATTGAACTTGTATACGAATCTACACACGATCATCCAACTTGGCCCAGCCTTGGCCCGACCTTGATTCCCAATACGGTTGCTGTGATCAAAGATGCTCCACACCAAACGCTCGCAAAGCAACTCGCCGCGTTTCTGGTGTCGCCTGCCGCTGAGGCGTTGTTGTATGAATCAACGACGCACAACACCCCGATTGATGAAACACTCCGGGCGTTGTATAGAGATGATGTATTGAGTATTGATCGGCTACCGGACTATATCGGAGCAACTGACAAGGTCCGAGAGGCGATTGATGCGTGCGAGCAGGTGCTGATAAGTCCTTGAAAACGCCCATATTTCTTGCGTGACCGTCGTAAACTGCACTTGAATAACCCTTGAATCGAGAATCCGCTTGCCCATCGAGAATCGAAACAGACGATGAGCCGATGCATGGTGTGTGATCGGAATACTTCGCAAACTTGAATGGCCATTTCGCCCCCACAACCGTCGGGCGTTGTTCTTAGGCATCTTGATCTTCCAGGCTGCGGTGCTTGTCGCTGGTGAGTTCTTGGTTGATACTTGGATCCGTACGGAGTTCAGCCTATCGCAGGCATCTGCGGATCGGTTGTTTGTATTTCGTATCTCGGTCGCCTTCTGTGTCTTTATGCTCACAGGCGTGATCTTGTTCCTTGCCTCAAAGCGGTACCAAGATGCGCTCGAGCAATCGAATGTAAAACTCAACAAAGAAGTCGCCAAGCAGGTTCGCGCAGGATTGTGCAAACGCAACGCGTTGATCTTTGGGCTTGCCAAGCTGGCAGACTATCGCGATACCGATACAGGCGCACACCTTGAACGCATCGGGTTATACGCCCGTATACTTGCGGATGCACTCTCGCCAAAGTACCCTGAGATTAATGCCAAGTGGATTGATCGGATCGTGCTTGCTTCATCGCTTCATGATATCGGCAAGGTCGGCATCCCCGATTCGATCCTGCTCAAGCCAGGCCGATTGACTCCTGACGAACGCGAGATCATGGAGAAGCATGCCTTGATCGGTGCGGACACGCTTTTGGCGATCCGTGCGAAGCTCGGAGCAGATGAGTTCATTGACATGGGTATCGAGATTGCGCTTCAGCATCATGAAAAATGGGACGGCACAGGCTATCCATTCGGGCTCGAAGGCACCAATATCTCGCTCGCTGCCCGGATCGTCGCGCTTGCAGATTTCTATGACGCGGTCACTTCCAAGCGTGTCTACAAAGAGGCTATGTCGCACGAAGAAACCGCTGAGCTGATTAAAAGCCTGCATGGGTCCCACTTCGCCCCCGATGTTGCAGATGTGTTTTTCGCCAACCAAGCCGAGTTCAATGCGATCCGAGCGCATAACCAATGCAATGATCAGTCCTCACTCAAAATCATGAATATCGAGCATATCGCCCGCCAGTTCATCGACGAGCAGATGCAGATTCGCAATCTGGCTGCCTGATCGAATCTGGTTCGACCAGCATATACTCTGGCATGGCTACTACGACAACAAGTATCGTCTCGCTTATTCATGAGCACCTCGAAGAGATCACCGCGATTCGACATGATCTTCATGCTCACCCGCAGATCCTCTTCACCGAGGAGTATTCGTCCGCGCTAATCCAGGCCGAACTGACTCGATTGGGTATCACTTTCCGCGCCAATATGGGCGGACGCGAACCCGGCACCGGGTATGGCGTGATGGCCCATATCCCCGCGACGGGACAGAACATCGGCGAGTGCATCGGGCTTCGCGCTGACATGGATGCGCTGCCGATCATTGAACTCAATGACTTTGCGCACAAATCAACACACGAAGGTCAGATGCACGCGTGCGGGCATGACGGGCATACCGCGATCTTGCTCGGCGTTGCTCGCGTATTGATAGGACTCGAAGAACGACCTAATCCCGTCACCCTAGTGTTCCAACCCGCAGAAGAAGGCGGCGGCGGCGGGGACAAAATGTGTAGAGACGGTGTACTCAAAGGCGACCCGGATGCAGGAATGGGTCCACCGATCACTCGGATGTATGGCTTACATGGCTGGCCGGACATGCCTTTGGGCATGGTGGCGACSAAGCCSGGYGCATTRCTCGCAGCGACCGACACCTTCGAAATCACGCTCACAGGCACCCAAGGGCACGCGGCGTATCCRCATCTGTGCAACGAYCCGATCGTCGCSGGYGCYCAKATCATCAYSGCTGCCCAGACCYTSGTYTCGCGGACRACCTCCCCCACYGATTCGCTCGTCGTCACCTTTGGCGCAATCCATGCGGGTACGGCGTACAACATTATTCCAGAAACCGCCGAGCTCAAAGGCACTATCCGCACGCTCRATATGGATACCCGGGCGATGATCAARGCCCGGTTCTTCGAACTCGTCGAATSSACYGCCAAAGCRATGGGATGCACCGCCGACATCACCTGGAAGAACGGTTATCCGGTCACCAACAACGACCCAGCCGAGGCACAACGCGTGACGCAAATATCGCACAAGGCAGAACTTACGACCGGCTTCGAGCTAGTCAAAGAGCCTTCGATGGGTGGCGAGGACTTCTCGTATTACTGCTTGGCGGTGCCTTCGTGTTTCTATCTCATTGGGCTCAACGAGAGCGAAACACAGGCGTATCCAGGGCTTCATACGCCGACATTTGACTTCAATGACAAAGCAATTGCCATTGGAATGGAGATGATGTGCCTATTGGCGCTATCGTAAGGGCTGATATTGCCCGATGAACAAGTTGAACATTCGACAGAATTGCTCGTATATTGTTTATGGCAAGTCGTCCGAGAACCGATGGAGTGAGTATGAATCGTACAGCTAAAACACTGATTGTTATCGCCGGAGCCACCGTGCTCGCTCTTTCGTCTGGTTGCCGCGTTGAGCGGACGACCGGTCAGCGTCACCAAGCGAGAGCGGTAGACACCATCTTGCGAGCCGAAGCTATTCGCCTTAATGATGCGCCGATGTCCGAGACCACCCTCGAAGACTACGCCCATCTCAACGCGATGTACCAAGACCTGCTCCACGCTGCGATCCGCAGCGGCGAAGCCGAGCCTTTGACGGTGCAAGAGGCTGAAGACCTGCTCCGCACGGTCGCATCCGAAGCCCGCATGCTCCCAGCCTACCAAGAATGGTCACCCGAATCACAAAAGAACTTCGAAGAGAATTTCTGGCGTTTCCGCTTGAAGAAGTGGCAGCAGTGGCGTGGCCCAGACTACATCTACGATTGAATCAATCGTGAAAACACAAACCAATGCACCCAGCCAATCGGCTGGGTGTTTTTTCATGGCGTGATCTGTGATACCATATCCCGTGGCTGATGATCCTGATACATCTTTTCTTGACGACGAAGGGCACGCCCCGGCGAGCGATCCGCCGCCTTGGGGGACGGAGTCTCGCGCAGCTCGGCTGACTCGATTGCACACCGAGGCTCGCAAACTCCACGCGCTCCCCGGCGTGTATCTGATGAAGGATCACAAGGGGATCGTCATCTATGTCGGCAAGGCGAGCAAGCTGTGTGATCGGGTGGCGTCGTACTTCTTGCCTTCGACCGACCTTGGCCCACGCAAAAACAAGCTGCTCGATGAAGTGCATTGCTTCGACACCTTCACCACCGAGACCGCGTGGGAGGCGTTGCTTGCTGAGAATCGGTTGATCAAGGATATTCATCCACGCCACAACGCCGCTCAAAAAGATGATCGCACTTTCCCGTACCTCGTCATCACGATGCGCGAGGATTATCCGCGGGTGTTCGTCACGCGCAACCCCACCGGCATCAAAGCCGATGGCTCCAAAGACCCACGATTCTCCAACGCCAGCATCCTGGGCCCATTCACATCATCAGGTGCATTGCACACCGCAGTCGATGCGCTCCAAGCCGTGTTCAAGTTCCGAACCTGCTCACTCGACATCATCGAAGGCGACAAGAACAACAAGTTCTTCCGCCCGTGTTTGCTTGCCGCGATCGGCAAATGCACCGCGCCGTGCAACGAGAGTATTTCTAAAGAGGTTTACCGCGAGGACATCGCTCGGCTTCTCCGCTTCTTCAAATCCAAACGCTCGACCATGCTCAAAGAACTCGAAACAGAAATGCAAGCCGCCTCGACATCGCTCGACTTTGAACTCGCCGCGATATTGCGTGATCAGATCAAGGCGATCCAAAAACTCGAAGAACGAGCATCACAATCCGACCAATGGCAACCCGAATCCGAGATCGGCTACATCGACCCGCTCAAAGGCTGCGAGAGCCTCCAACGCGCACTCGACATGGACAAACCCATCCGCTGCGTCGAAGGCTTCGACATCGCGCATCTTCAAGGCAACGAAACCGTCGCCTCGAAGGTCTGCTTCATTGATGGCAGACCATTCAAACAAGAGTACCGAAGATTCCGTATCAAATCGTTTTCAAACCTCTCGCACGGCAGGGCCAACGACGACTACGCATCCATGCGTGAAGTGATCTCACGCCGATACCGCGAAGCCGGCGACGGGCACGAGCTCTACCCAGATGTCATCCTCATCGACGGCGGCCTCGGCCAACTCCACGCCGCCATGGATGCCTTCGAGCAGCTCGATGTGCAGCCGCCGATGGTGGTGTCGCTGGCGAAGAAGGAAGAGCTGATCTATGTGCAGGGCTCGACCGAACCAATCAAACTCGGCCGCAATAATCCCGGCTTGCGATTGCTCCAACAAGTCCGCGACGAATCCCATCGCTTCGCCCAGCACTATCACCATATTCTCAGGCGGAAGAAAACGCTGGGAGAAGATTAGGGCACTTCTTGAGCCGCGAGTTGATCGGCAAGCATCTGCTCGAAGGTTTCGTGATCGATCATCTCGACATGCCCATCCGCGAAGCCGACGAGCACGCCTTCGAAAAAGTGCTTTGGGTCTTCATAAATGAGAATTTGCATTGCGTCACGGGTGCTCTCGCCGCCGAGATAAATGTATGAAATCCCGTCGCCGTCTTCTGCYGGCGATTCGAGCAGATGACTCTGAATCAGGCCTGCATCAATAAGCACGACCGACCATTGATCAGTTGTAGGAAACATATCTCCATGGCCATCAGCATACACAACAGCCCCTTGAGCAATCGTGCGAATATTTGTTTGRCTGACGATCTCTTGAGCYTTKGTCCGAGCTGCGCCTAAGGCTGGCAACATAATTCCAAGCATCAAGAATGTGCCCACAAACAGTCCCAAAGCCCCAAGCGAAGTCCCTGCAATCGCCAAACCCAATCCACGCTTCTTGTCATGCCCACTGGTCGCGACAATCGCAATAATGCCAAGCACCAATGGAATGATCGCTAACGGGCCCGTGCATAAAAACAAAATGCCGAGCACCAATGAAGTGACCGCCATCGCTGAGAGTGGGCGTATGTCTTGCTGGTTTCCGTGCTGCTGGGTTGAAAATGGTTCGGTCATCATTGCGATCTCTCCGTAGTTGTTGAGTACATAATATACTAGACAATACGAAAAGTATCAAGCATCAATCAGAGCCTATTTGCTCGGCGAGCATCCGCTCAAAGGTTTCGTGATCGACCATTTCAACATGTGCGTCCGCGAAGCCAACGATTACGAAATCTATCCAGTGTTCTGGATTTTCATACAAGAGGATTTCTGTTGAATCCAATGAGTTGAACTTGGCTACCAAGAAATAGGAATCTCCATCGCTCACACTTGTTTGTGAAATCAGCATGCCGGCTTCAATTAGTCCTGCTTCAACAAGTCCGACGCCCCATCGATCCATGTCAAGAAACTGATCCTTATGATCAGCTGCATGCAAAATTAATGCTTGGCATAGTATCCGAACTTGAGCCTCTGGCTTGAGAGCATGATCGTGATCGTGAGGTATGTAAAAAAATGCAGGCATCAGAACAAATACCATGCCCAAGACAACAAGCACTGCAACCAGAGTTGGCAATGAAGAACGCTTATGCTGTTTCGATTCTACTTGTTGATCGTCCATAGAAAACCCTCATGCTATACGCCCGCCAGCTTGATTAGGTTCCATCACCCCTCATCAAGCACGGCGTTGTATCTTGCCATCACCTTCACACGCGTCACCAACGCCAAAGGCTTGATGCCGTTGAAGCCGTCGACGAGGACGAGGCTTGAAATCTCGTTTCTTGCGAACTTCTCCATCACGGTATCGAGATGTTCATCAGGCTTGATCACCGGGAAGTCRGAKCGCATGAGTTCGGCRACCAGCAACAACGGGATCGCTTCGCGGTCGATGAGYGCGGTGCGCATGTCGGCACCGGTGACCATGCCGATGTATTGGCCGTCGGCATCAACCACCGGAAAATCGGGCACATTGTGATGGGCGTGCAGGGTGATGAGTTTGCTCAATGGATCAGATGCATACACCGGCTCGGGTGGGAGTGGTGCATACTCAACGCTGCTCACCGGCACATGACGCAACAACGACATGTCGCGGCTTGTGCCAATACGAACCCCTGCACGACGGAGCTTGGCGGTGTAGATCGAATCGGGCATGAGCTTRCGCGYSASCSCTGTSSWCACAATCGCCGCGAGCATAATCGGTGCAAGCACATGAGGCTCGCGGGTAATCTCAAAGAGAATCAAGATCGCAGTCATCGGCGCGAAGGTTGTCCCGGCAATCACCGCAGCCATCCCGACCAACGCATACGACGCGGGCGATGAACCCTCGGCAATCAGCCCGGCCTTGTCGAGTAAGATCCCGAACACGCCACCGATCGCGGCGCCGGTGAACAGTCCTGGCGCGAACACGCCGCCGCTGCCGCCCGATGCGAGGGTGAAGGTCGTTGCGAGAATCTTGGCGATCACCAAGAACCCGAGCACCCCGATCGCGCCCCACACCACATGCCCGGCTTGATAACTCGCCGGATCGAGCAGGTGGGTGATGACCGAATACCCGTTGCCAAAGAATGCCGGGATCGTGCTGTGCTCGCTGCCAAGGATTTCGTTTCCGGGCATCGAAGCGAACGCCCACATCCCAAAGATACCCAGCACGCCGAGCATCAACGCGCCCAGCACAGGCTTGAGCACTTGGTGCAGTTTCATTTTATCGAACACATCTTCGCCGCGTTCGAGTACCATGGTAAAGGTCCACGCGCCGAACGCACACAGAACCCCGAGCACAATATAGCTTGGGAGTTCAAGCACACTAAACACATAGTTGGGCAGCTCGGTCGAGAAGATCGCATTGTTGTCGCCGAGGATGACCTGCGTCATCGCGGTGGCAAAGACCGACGCGATGACGATTGGTGTGAAGGTCTTGAGCGAAAAATCGCGAAGCAGAATCTCAAGAGCAAAGAACACGCCCGCGATGGGTGCGTTAAAAATACTCGAAATACCGGCGGCTGCTCCGCATCCAACAAGCGTTCCGATATGACGACGCGGCACGCCGATCCWTCGWGCRATCACCGARCCSGTYACGGCYCCRATCTGCACAATCGGSCCYTCRGCACCMGCWGASCCRCCMGTMCCAACMGTACAAATMSWRGCGATSACYTTGACSAMCCCRATCCGCGCAGGGATCTTGCCGCCCTTACGAACAATTGCATCCAAAACCTGAGGCACGCCGTGCCCGCCGGCTTCACGCGCAAAGTTGTAGACCAGCAACCCGGTCAACAACGCACCGATCATCGGGATTGCTGGCAACATCCACCATGCCATTTCACCCTGAAGCCCCTCGGTCCAATGCTCTGCCCGCATCAATCCACGAGAAAACAAGACCGCACCAACCGCGGTGATCGCTCCAATGATCGCGCCGAGGACATTGAGCCATCCGTCTGGATGATCGTGTACCCAGCCGCCAATCGTTCGCAAAATGTCTTTGGAGTTGAGTTTCATTGCATACCTGTGGCGTAAAAAGTCACGACTCACATGATAGACAACCTCAGCCCGCAGCTACGGCTCTTGGGTCCTCTAGCAACACTAACTCATCAACCTTTGGTGCCTCGGCGACCGGCTTGCCCTTGGCATCGGTCAGCGCGGTGCCGTCCATGCGGGTAATCGTCGGGACCGGATGAAGCTTCTCATGGGCGGCGAGCTTGGATTCAAGATCAGATTTGATCTCTTCCTCGAGCCCGGCCCACTTACCACGACCACGACATTTCGGGAATCGGCTGCACCCGAGCCAAGGCCCACGCACGCCGTTGCGAAGATTCAATGGGCTGTCACAGTTTGGACACTCCAACTCGGTCTCCAACGGCGGCACACTCGGAGCGTTCACAAAGCCCTTCTTGTCGATGTTCAAAATCAATCCGTCAGCATTCGTCTCGCCCTCTTCSARCGGCGTCGTCAAGAACGGSCCAAACCGACCCGTCTTSYKGATCATCGGACGMCCAGTCTTSGGACACTTCACATCYACAAACTCCGCCATCTGAGGCTTGCCCTCSCGRTCACAMGGACACGCATAGTTGCAATCCGGGTAAGTCGAACAACTCAAGAATCGRCCGTTCTTYCCGAAGCGATASACGAGYGAYGAATCRCACTTCTCGCATCGGTACTCCTCAGGCGCAGGCTTGATCTCGGCCTTCGCGTGGGTCATCTCTTCGTGCGCCCGCGCGAGGCTCTTGGAGAACCGCTCATAGAACCCTTCGAGCATATCGATCCAGTCGAGATGCTCTTCTTCGATCTTGTCGAGGTCCTCTTCGAGCTTGCGCGTGTAGCTCAAATCCATCAAATTCGGGAAGCCTTCGATCAGCTTGTCCGTCACAACCTCGCCCAAATCGGTCGAGTAAAACGCCCGCTGGATCTGCTCGACATACTTACGATCTTGGATCGTCTGGATGATGCTTGCATAGGTCGATGGGCGACCAATCCCCTCAGATTCAAGGGTTTTGATCAAACTCGCTTCGGAGAAGCGTCCGGGAGGAGCCGTGAATTTTTGGTTGACTTGGAAGTCAAACGGGTACATCGCCTGCTTCTCTTCGAGCCTTGGAAGGTTGAGTTCATCGCCCGAGGTCGGCACGCCGCTCACGCGGAAGTGGCCATCAAAGGCAAGTGTTCGACCGGTCGCGCGGAACAGTGCTTTGTTTTCTTCGCCGCCCCGGATCATGACCGCGGTCGCGTCCCATTCGCCTGGCACCATCTGGCACGCAACAAAGCGTTCCCAGATGAGCTTGTAAAGTTTGTACTGATCGGGTTTGAGTGATTTGGCGATCGCGTCTGGATGACGAGAAACATCTGTAGGCCGGATCGCCTCATGTGCCGCCTGCGCGTCTTTGTTGGTGGATTTGAAGAAGTTTGGTTTCTCGGGGAGGTACTTCTCGCCGTAGGTTGAACTGATGTGGTTCCTACACGCGGTCAACGCTTCGCCGTCGATGTGGGTCGAGTCGGTACGCATGTAGGTAATCAAACCGACCGGGCCTTCGCCGGGGATGTTCACACCTTCATACAACCCTTGGGCTGCTCGCATGGTGCGCTGTGCGCCAAACCCGATGCGTGAAGAAGCGGATTGTTGAAGCGTCGAGGTAATGAACGGGCCGGCTGCCCGCGATTTGGTACGCCGAGTTTCGATCGATTCAATGATGTAATCCGCATCGCTGCCAACAACACCAGTGATCTCCCGCTTCCACTTGGCAGGCCCGCGCCCGCGTTCATCTTCGGTGATATCCGTTTTGATCTCACACAACCCACAACTCGCCGCGATGCTTGCGACCGTTGCGCCCAGATCATGTTTCTTTGAATCTTCGAATGCTTTGGCGACTGCCGCGATGCGTTCGGTCACCGTGTCTTCGTTCAAGACCTCAGGCACCGGCACAATCGATGTTGCCAAAATCCGAGGATCGAACTTCTGCCCATCAAACTCCACAAGCTCGGCCCGAACGGTATTGTTTCTTGCGAGCCAAGCGTTCTGAGATTTAACCGTTCGCCCTTTACCCTTTTCATCACGCTCGGCGAGATAGTCTCGCCATTCAGGCCCGAGTTTGCTTACATTGGCGCCGTCAAGAGCAAAGTACCCTTGGATCGACCAGTATTCATCGGGGATAAACGCACGAATCTGGCGTTCGCGCTCGACGATAATCCGCACCGCGACCGATTGCACACGCCCAGCACTCAAGCCACGCGCGACCTTTTTCCAAAGCAAAGGCGAGACCTGATAGCCAACGATGCGATCGAGAATCCTTCGCGCCTGCTGCGCATTGACCCGTTCTTCATCAATCGGTAGAGGATTATGGAATGCCTTTTCGATTTCCTTCTTGGTGATCGCAGTAAAGATCACACGCTTGGCATCYTTGGATTCGATCTTGAGYTCYTGRGCRAKGTGCCARGCGATCGCTTCCCCCTCGCGGTCGAGGTCGGTCGCGAACCAAACGGTGCCTCCGCTGGCCAAAGCATCCTTTGCAGCGTTCTTCAGGTCCTTCATGACCTGCTCTTTGCCCTTCAAGATTTCATAAGTCGGCTGAAACCGTTTCTCAATCTTCACGCCCGGCACCGGGTCTTTGACACCCTTTGGATTCTTGCTCGGCAAGTCCCGAACATGTCCAACCGAAGCGAGCACCACGAACTCATCGCCCAGATACTTGTTGATTGTCTTGGCCTTGGCCGGGGATTCCACGATCACCAATGACTTGCCAGTTGCATCGCCCTTTTTGTAGTTCGACCCGAACGATTTGCGCCCGGTTGCTTTCTTGGCGACCTTCTTGCCAACCTTCTTGGTTGTCTTCTTGGTCGTTTTTTTAGTAGTCTTCTTGGTGGTGGTTTTCTTGGCCATGTGTTCTGTTCTCTTTGGGGTGTGGGGTGCTGGAACAAGGCGGTTGGGATGTCTTACAAATCTTGGCTCTATCCTTTATAGACCACTCTGCTAAAAAGTGCTCCATAAAAGACCTTTCGGGCAATGAGCGAACGCGACCAAAGCTGATTTGTCAAGTTCTCACCCCCAAATCTCGCCTCAATGAGTGGCTCAAGGGCAATATCTTCTTCCATTTTGATACAAATACCCATTTTTGAATCGATCMGGGCACCCGAAGCTGCTAATGTAGCCATTGCTACATGTAGCTAAGGCTACATATTTCTAGGAGCAACTATGCACCGATTCCTCGCCATCTCGATCATTCTCGCCCTTACCGTCCTGCTCACAGGTTGCAGCGACACCGATCCTGCTAACTCGATCACAACAAAGACAGATACCCGCTACACCATCGTCACCACCACAGGCATGATCACCGACATCACCAAACGCATCGCAGGCAATCGTGCCGATGTCCGAGGCCTGATGAGTTCGGGCATCGATCCGCACCTTTACCAACCCACCCGCAACGATATCCAATCGCTGATGAAAGCCGACATTGTGTTGTACTCGGGTCTCCATCTCGAAGGCAAGATGATCGACGCCTTCGATCGTGTCTCGAAAATCACCAAGGTCTTTGCCGTCACCGATTCACTCGATCGCGAACAACTCTTCTCGCCGCCGGAGTTTGATGGGCRTTATGATCCGCATGTCTRGATGGACCCGCTCGCATGGAAACGAGTCGCCGAGTTCATCCACGCAACMCTCGTCGARCAYGATCCARATKCCAAAGARCACTACGACACCAACATGGCATTACTCGCAGCCGAGATCGACGCGCTCAATACCTATGCAGCCGACGCACTCGGTTCGATCCCGCAAGAACAACGCGTGCTTGTCACGGCCCATGACGCGTTTAGCTACTTCGGACGCCGTTACAACTTCCAAGTCGTCGGCATCCAAGGCATCTCCACCGAATCCGAAGCCGGCGTTCGCGATATCGAACGCATCGTTGACCTGCTCGTCACCCGCAAGATCGCAGCGGTCTTTGTAGAAACCACCGTCTCCGAACGCAACATCCGTGCGCTCATCGCCGGCGCAAATGATCGTGGACACAGCGTCACCATCGGCGGGTCGCTCTTCTCTGATGCGATGGGAAAAGAAAACACCTACGAAGGTACCTACATCGGGATGATCGATCACAATATCACCCTCATCGCCAAGGCGCTTGGAGCCGAGGTCCCCGAACTCGGCATGAACGGTAAASTYWRMGSAMRWGRACMMYSMSTMCMKCSRYKWMMYMMCCWCGCTCMACMCTCGATGCCCGCCCGGARCAYTCCGCYGAYTCCCCRGTYTCSATCCACGCGATGRCCGTYGCSTATRMCCGMAAACCKGTCCTCTGGGATGTYGACTACGAYGCMCCAYCCAACGCMCTCATCGCCATCGTCGGSCCAAACGGCGCAGGCAAAAGCACACTCATYAAAGCCTGCCTYGGGCTYATCCCCCGYGCAGCGGGCACYGTCGAGTTCTGGGGRCAGTCCTACAAACAAGCCCGATCACGCATCGGRTATGTCCCCCAACGCGAATCCGTCGATTGGGATTTYCCSGTSTCSGCCCTCGATGTCGTGTGCATGGGRCGCTATCGCAAAATCGGTTGGTGCCGACCAGTYTCYAAATCRCACAARCTCGCCGCGATGGAAGCRCTCGAACGSGTAGGCATGKCYGASTTYGCCAAACGACAAATCTCCCARCTYTCCGGCGGGCAACARCARCGYGTSTTCCTCGCCCGCGCACTSGCCCAAGAAGCCGARYTSTAYTTCATGGACGAACCATTCGCMGGCGTAGACGCYGCGACCGAACGCGCGATCATTGATGTCCTGCGTGAACTCCGCACCGATGGCAAGACCGTCATCGTCGTGCATCATGATCTGCAAACCGTTCCTGAATACTTTGATCATGTGCTGTTACTCAACATGCGCATCGTCGCATCGGGCCCAGTGAGTGAAGTCTTCACAGCGGACAATCTTCAGAAAACCTATGGCGGGCGACTCACACTCTTGGCTGAAGCAGCAGAAGCCGTCGCGCGGGCAGCGAAGGGAAACTAACGGTCATTGATGAACGATCTACCGATCAACTTGAACGAGATCCTCGAAACACTCACCCTGCAGGGCGGGTTCAATACCAATGCGGTCATACTGGGCACGACATTGCTCGGGATTGCCGCGGGGGTGATTGGATCGTTCTCGCTTTTGCGCAAACGATCACTCACGGCAGACGCATTGAGCCATGCGACCTTACCAGGAATCGCGGGTGCGTTTTTGATCTCGACCTCGCTGGGATACAGCGGACGATCGATGCCTGTACTCATGCTCGGAGCTGCTATCACAGGCATCATCGGGGTCGCCTGCATCCATCTCATCCTCCACCACTCGCGACTTAAAGAAGATGYGGCCATTGGGATTGTGCTTTCAGTATTCTTCGGCATCGGCATCGTACTCCTTTCACTCGTCCAGACATCGCCCTCTGGAAGTGGCGCCGGGCTCAATCATTACATCTACGGGCAGACCGCCGCGATGACACGATCCGACGCGGCACTTATGGGAATCATCGGCATTGTTGCCTCGCTGACCGCACTGATCATGCTCAAAGAGTTCATGGTGGTCTGTTTTAACGAAACCTTTGCGCGATCCACAGGCTTACCCGTTTGGTTGATCGATTCGATAATGCTCGGTCTGGTGGTGCTTATTACCGTTTCGGGCTTGCAAGCGGTGGGTTTGATCTTGATTGTTGCGATGATCATCATCCCCCCCGCTGCTGCACGGTTCTGGACCGATCGGCTCTGGAAACTCGTCCTCATCAGCGCACTCATCGGCGGACTATCCGGATACGCCGGCGCATCGATCAGCGCACTCTTCCCACGCAAACCAGCCGGTGCAGTGATCGTGCTCGTCGCCGGTTCGATCTTCGGGCTCTCAATGTTGTTCGCCCCAACGCGAGGCATCCTCGCCGACACCATCCGCAGACTTCGGCTCAAACTCCTCATCGCCCGCGACCATGTGCTTGAATCACTCTATGAAATTGAATCGAATATCCAAGATGCACGCCCACCGATCGCTTCGCCGATCCTTCTCAAACTCATGGCGATGCGAGGGTGGATCACCAACACCAACAACACACTCGCATTGACCGATGCCGGGCGAACCCAAGGCATGCGCATCCACCGCAATCATAAACTCTGGGAACAGTACCTCGTTTTGTACGCCGACATCGCGCCGACGCATGTCGATTGGTCGGTCGATCAGGTCGAGCATGTGCTCACCGATGAACTCATCGCCGAGCTTGAAGAGGCACTGAGCAAACGAGGCATCACGATTGACAACGGGGGCACACCATGATCCCTGATCTGATCCAAACCTTCCTCACGCTCGATCTTTTCCCGCTGCTCGCTGCGATTTTCGCAGCACTCTCCTGCGGCTTGCTCGGCAACTTCCTCGTCCTTCGCAAACAATCCCTCATGGGCGATGCGATCTCACACGCCGTCCTCCCCGGATTGGTCGGCGCGTTCCTGATTACACAATCCCGATCCCCCGGCATTATGTTCGTCGGCGCTGCGATATCCGCACTCATCACCGTTGTCCTCGTCGAGGTCATCAAGCGACTCGGCAAAGTTGAGCCGGGCGCAGCGATGGGCGTGGTCTTCTCSGTSCTCTTCGCCCTSGGCGTRTTCATGCTCGAAARCGCCWMKGCTCGMRGYGTYGAYCTCGACGCMRACTGYGTYCTYCACGGCAATCTYCAAAATCTGTTCTGGGTGCCTTGGCCAACTGAATGGAGCGACTTTCTCAAACCCCAAACCATCGAAGATATCCCGCGTGAAGTGAAAACACTCTTCGGCACCACCCTCGCCATCATCATCTTCATCACTGTCTTCTTCAAAGAACTCCGCATCKCMTCGTTCGATSCRGGRATMKCRACCRTCCARGGCATCRACGCCGGGTTCATGCACATGGCGTTGATGACCTTCGTCGCGATCGCAGCCGTCGCGTCGTTCGAGGCGGTCGGCTCAATCTTGGTCATCGCGATGCTCATCTGCCCCGCTGCCACCGCGCGCCTGCTCACCGATCGGCTCATCACGCAAATATTGGTCAGCGCGATCGTCGCCCTACTCACTGCGATCGGTGGGTACACACTCGCGTCATGGATGGGCGTGAACGCAGCGGGCATGATGGCGAGCACCGCCGGTGCGATCTTGGTCGTCGTCATGATTGGTTCGCCATCGCACGGCATCATCGCCAAAGCACGCAACCAACGCAAGCTCGGCAATCTCGTCGCGATCGAAGATATTCTTGGGTCGCTTTATCGACTCGCCGAGACGGATGAACACACCACCCGCGAGCAACTCATCACCACGCTCGGACTATCAAAGCGCACCACCAAGGCGATGGATCGCGCACTGGCAGACAACCTCGTCAAACTTGTAGGTGTTCAACTCCAACTCACCCAAGCCGGGCTTGCCCAAGGCGCGGCCATCATCCGCAAGCATCGCCAATGGGAAGGGTATCTTGTTGACCAAGCCGGCATCAGCCCAGATCATGTCCATGACACCGCCGAAAAGCTCGAACACTTGATCGACCCTGATCTTCCCAACCAGCACACCGATCCCCACGGCAAACCGATCCCGCCAAAATAGACGACCAAACAAACTGYGATTGATGCCCTATCCTTCCCCATGCCCATCGCTCGCGAAACAAACTTTGACGGACTCATCGGCCCAACCCACAACTACGCCGGGCTCTCGCCGGGCAATGTTGCCTCGGTTACCAATGCTGGAGGCACCTCCAAGCCCAAGGCTGCTGCTTTGCAGGGCTTGTTAAAGATGAAGACCCTGATGGATCTCGGGCTCACTCAGGGAGTCATGCCGCCTCAACATCGCCCAGACCTTGGCGCACTGCGTCGAATCGGATTCTCTGGCTCTGACGAACAACTCCTCAAAGATGCCCATGATGCAGACCCAACACTGCTCGCCGCCATCTGGAGCGCCAGCAGCATGTGGGCTGCCAACGCGGCGACTGTTTCGCCTAGTGCCGACACCGCTGACAACAAGGTTCACCTTACCCCAGCGAATCTGATCTCGAACTATCACCGTTCACTCGAACACCCCACTACCACCCGCATGCTCCGCATGATTTTCAACAACGACAACCACTTTGTTGTTCACGATCCGTTGCCTGATCAGATGCGCTATGCTGACGAAGGCGCAGCCAACCATATCCGGTTCGCGACCAAGCACGGCGAGCCCGGTGTCGAGATGTTCGTCTATGGCTTCGATCGCGAAGACACCGCTGGCGGAGCGCGGAAGTATCCATCGCGCCAGACCCGCGCAGCCACCCAAGCAATCGCGCGCCTACACAAACTCGACCCAATCAACACCGTCTACACCCGCCAACACCCCGACGCGATCGATGCCGGTGTGTTCCACAATGATGTCATCGCAACGGGTAACGAACAGGTCTTCTTTTATCACGAGCAGGCCTTCGCGACCTCGCGTTCGATGATTACCGATATTGCCGGGCCACTCGGCGAGCCTTTGACCATTATCGAAGCGCACAACACCGACTTCTCGCTCGAAGACGCGGTCACGAGCTATATCTTCAACTCCCAGATCGTCACCATGAACGATGGCAACATGGCTTTGTTCGCGCCGCTCGAATCGAAAGAAAACCCACGCGTGGAAGCATTTGTCAATCGCATGATCGCGGATGCCTCCAACCCGATCAACGCCGTCCATTATCTTGATGTCCGCGAATCCATGCGTAACGGCGGCGGCCCCGCGTGCCTGCGTTTGCGGGTGGTCATGACTGATCAAGAACGATCGGCTGTCCATCAAGGCGTGCTACTCAGCGAGCCGCTCTACAAAACACTGGTCGGATGGGTAGAAAAGCACTACCCTGACGAGCTTACCTCGGACGATTTACTCGATCCCAAACTCGCAAACTCGCTTACCGATGCACTCGATGAACTCACCGGGATCCTTGATCTGCCTGGGTTGTACCCGTTCCAGCATTGATCGTACCCGATCCCATACACATCTTTGTGCTTTTTTACCCACCCAAATCAGAGTGGGCAACGGGATATCTGCGCGATGATCAATCATCAAAGCCCGAAATTAATCCCCCGTATCAAACACTACTCAATATCTATGCGTGCTTGGCACGATATAGAAACAGGCCTTTAGGTTATCACACCCCCKYATYYGGRGRYTSYGATACRSCATNCTCAWGGATGAGGAACCAGACCCATGTCAGACGACCATCATATYCCAACCGCAGAACACAACCTCGAGACCGAGCCAGGTGAACGCCTCGCCCGGCCATTCACACGATTCGCCAAGCTCTCAAGCTCCGGCGGCATCGTTCTGCTCCTCATGACCGCCGTCGCGATGATTTGGGCCAACTCGCAGTATGCTGATACATACTTCGAGATCTTCAATCAAACCGAAACCCGCATCACGGTCTTCCATAACGAAGCCCACGGCGCACCCGTTGCCGATCATGGTGATGCCACTGCTTCACATGAGACCGATACAGAACAGGCACAAGACACCGCACACGCCATCATCGACGAACATGCCGATGAACATGCCGACGCAGTGATCGATGACGCCACGCATGCCGTTGCTGATGCAGATCATGCTGATCATGCCAACGGCGAAGCTGAAACACACGATGCCCACGCATGGGCACCAGTTGAAGACCCGCCATATTGGTACATGGGACACTCAACCGCTGCATGGATCAACGATCTGCTCATGGCGATCTTCTTCCTCATCGTCGGGCTCGAAATCAAACGCGAAATCCTCGTCGGCGAACTCGCATCACCAAAGCGTGCCGCACTCCCAATCTTCGGTGCGATCGGCGGCATGATCGGCCCAGCACTCATCTTCGCTGCCCTCAATATGGGCAAATCGACTATCAGCGGGTGGGGAATCCCCATGGCGACYGATATCGCCTTCGCCGTCGGCATCTTGGCGATGCTCGGCTCACGCATCCCCCGATCACTCATGATCTTCTTAACCAGTTTGGCGATTGTCGATGACCTTGGAGCATTGATGGTCATCGCGGTGTTCTACACCGATCACCTGCAGATGAACTACATCGGATATACTGGAATTATCATTGCCATCTTGGCBGTGATGAACATCATGCGTGTCCGCTGGATCACCTTGTATCTCGTCATGGGTATCCCGCTTTGGTACTGCGTGTATATGTCAGGAGTCCATGCAACAATCGCAGGGGTGCTCCTCGCACTGACCATCCCGGCCCATGCACGGGTCAACGCGGTGAACTTCGTCTTCTCGACCCGCAAGGCACTCGAAATCTTCTCCGAAGCACACGATGACCCAGACACTTGTGTCACCAAGTCATCAGAGCGCAGAGCAGCCGTCAACGCGATCATGAAGAACTCACGCCAGGTACTCCCACCATTGCACCGCATCGAGCATGTGCTTCATCCGTGGGCAGCATTTGTCATCATCCCAGTATTCGCCCTCGCCAACGCAGGAATCCCCATCCATGGCGGCGTCATGGAAAACCTCGCCAACCCCGCCTCCCTAGGCATCATCTTCGGACTCTTCATCGGCAAACCCTTGGGTATTGGCATTATGTGTTTTCTAGCCGTCAAGGTTGGAGTCGCTTCGTTGCCCACCGGCGTATCTTGGCGACACATCATCGGCGCWGCSACWCTCGGCGGCATCGGRTTCACCATGGCGATCTTCATCGCAAACCTTGCGTTTGCCAAATCGCCRACGGATCTTGAACACGCCAAACTCGCGATCCTCGTTGCCTCGGGCATCTCCGCGATCGTTGGTGCCGGGTTGCTCCTGACCTGTAAGTCAGGACCAGAACCAGAGCCAGAAACCCTCGGCCCACTCGTCGACGACGACTAAAGCTTATCACGCACAGACCCAAGCCCCGCACCACTATTGGCCGCGGGGCTTTTTTTATGCCTACCCATATCACACAGAGAAGAGCATGTTAGTCTGAAGGAGTATCGAGCAATGACTGATGCCAATTGGTATCGAGTTGAGCAAAGCTCATCCCCAAAGCGCTTTGGCTTGCTTGATCGAGCGTTGCACCTGCGCCAAGTTGGGCGAACCATTGGTTTCGTTTTTCGATSGTGTGGATACGATCGATGTAGTCGATCATCGACCAGCCTTGGAGATAGACATACATCGCGTGGTTGTTCGCTTCGCCTCGGAAGTCGGCGAGGAGTGACCAGTCTCGCAGGTTGTCCTTCTTGGCAAGATTCACTATCCGCTTGTTCTGTGATTCCCAGGAATCTCGAAACAACCCAGAAGCCACTTCAGCAATGCCTTCGAGCGTCCACCAGGGGGCGAGGTTAATTTCAGACCCGAACTCGAAGCTGACGGCATGCCCGATTTCGTGGGCAAGCAATGGGTCGAGGCGATCGGTGGTGTAGTTTTCTCTGCCGAGGATTTTGATAGATTCGCCCGGCTCGTTCCAGCCAGAGAGCCGGTCGGTGTACGACAGATAGATCGAGGCTTGGAGCGAGGACATGTCTGGATACACCTTGACCACGACCTCCTTGGGCTCGACTTCCGAATAATCAAACCCCATGTTAATGGCGATCTCATCGCGCAAGTGTTCGACACGATCGGCACAGAGATACGCAAGATCTTCGTGAACAATGTCGCTATAAACCCGAACGCCTTGTGTGTCGTCATCAAAGACATCCCACGCTCGCCCGGCGAAGATCCACTGGCCATTGACTGCGCCGACAGGTTCAAAGAGTGCTTGGTATGCGAAGTGTCGATCGAGTTCTTCGCCGATGACATGCCAGGCGATTTCGATCGGGGCGATTGCGCTGCCGTCGGATTGGAGGCGGACGGGCTCGTTCCATGCAATGACGATCTCAACATCATCAACCGGATGAGATTGCAAATCAGCGATCCAAGCTCGCTGTTCTGTCGCAAAGACCGAATCGGTCGGATCAACCAACGCCATATATGCACCGATGTCGGCCTTGGCGATGGCGGCTTCCATCGCGTTGATCACTTGGTTCACACGGATAGATTCGATCGCGTCAGCAGGCAGAGGCGAGTCTGCAAAGGCGGCGCTCGAACCTGCACAAAAGATGAGTGAAAGAATTCGCATTTAGAAGTCGGCCTGCTTTGGTGCGCGGGGGAAGGGGATGACATCGCGGATGTTTTGCATGCCTGTACAGAACTGGACGAGGCGTTCGAACCCGAGCCCGAAGCCGGCGTGCGGGACGGTGCCGTACTTGCGGAGATCGCGGTACCACCAGTAGTCGGCTTTGTCGAGTCCCATTTCTTCGATGCGTGCATCGAGGATTGGCAATCGTTCTTCGCGTTGTGAGCCGCCGACGAGTTCGCCGACACCTGGCACGAGGATATCAACCGCAGCAACCGTTCGACCCGGCGCACCATCGGTGCCTTCGTCGTTCATACGCATGTAGAAGGCTTTGATGTCCTTTGGGTAGTTGATGACGGCGACGGGCTGTTTGAAGTGTTTCTCGCTCAAGAATCGTTCATGCTCGGTCTGCATGTCGATGCCCCACTTGACCTGATGCTCGAACTTCTCGTTGCAGGTTTCAAGGATCTTGATCGCATCGGTATAGGTGATGGTTTTGACGGGGGTCTCGGCCATCATCTTGAGGCGGTCGATGATGCCCTTCTCGATACGGAGATCGAAGAACTTGAGATCGTCCATTCGTTTTTCGAGCAGGTCGCTGGCGCATCGGCGGAGCATGCCTGATGCAAGATCAATATCATCATGCAAATCAGCAAAGGCGATCTCAGGCTCGATCATCCAGAACTCGGCGAGGTGGCGAGATGTGTTGGAGTTTTCCGCGCGGAATGTAGGGCCAAAGGTGTAGACGCGGCTGAGCGAGCTGGCGTAGGTTTCGACATTGAGCTGCCCGGACACGGTGAGGTGTGATTCTTTGCCGAAGAAGTCTTTGGAAAAGTCAACTTCGCCTTCTTCGGTCTTTGGGATGTTCATGAAGTCGAGGGTGGAGACGCGGAACATTTCGCCAGCCCCTTCACAGTCGGACCCGGTAATGATTGGGGTATGGACCCAGTAGAAATCTTGTTCGTCCAAGAAACGATGAACAGACTGGCTCAGTGAATGGCGGACACGCGCGACGGCTCCAAATGTGTTGGTGCGGGTGCGAAGATGCGCGATCTCGCGGAGGTATTCGAAGGAGTGGCGTTTGTTAGAGGCGGGGTAGGTTTCAGGATCTTCAACCCAGCCGATCACGCGGATGGCGGTGGCTTGGATCTCTACGGTTTGCCCTTTGCCTTGGGATTCGACGAGTGTGCCGTCGACTTCGACGGAGCACCCAGTGCCGAGTTTGGCGATTTCTTCGTAGTTTGAGAGATCATGTCGTGCGACGACTTGGATGGAATCGAAGCATGTGCCGTCGTTGATGGCGATAAATGAGAGCCCGCCGTCGGCTTTGGAGTCGCGTTTGGTGCGGACCCAGCCTTTGATGGTGAGTTCGATGCCTGGTTCGGCGGCGAATGCGTCTTTGATCTTCATCGATGGCGTGGATGACATGGTTTGGCTCTATCTGTTGGCTAAAAAATGGATTGTGAAGATGATGGTAGCTCGCTGGGGGTAGGATGTACGCCGACGGGTGTTCCGTCCTATAATAACGGTATCATTTGAGACAAATGGTCTCATTGAAGGAGGACGGATGTCGAACGCAGCGTTGTTGTTAGGAATTATTGTGGCGATCATGTGTGTGTCGAGCGCATTTCGTGTGCCTCAGAAGTCAGCACGGATCGCATTAATCTCGCTCGGGATAGCAGTGTTTATCGTGGGCGTTGTGCTCTCATCGATCCGGTATGTTGATGCATCTCAGGTTGGGATTGTGACGCGCAATGCGCTTGGGCCCGCTCTTGCGCCCGGGAAGATCTTGGCGACCAATGACGAGATGGGGATCCAGGCGGATGTTTTGGCACCGGGGTGGCATCTTTGGTACTGGCCGGTGTTGTTTGATATTGATACGAAGCCATTGATCAGCATTCCTGCCGACAAGATCGGATTGGTTGAATCTCTCGATGGGCTGCCTTTGGATGCGGGCCAGGTATTCGCACCGGAAGTCACCAACGCCGAGTTCAAACGAATGATTGAAGACCCGAAACACTTCTTGACGGCTGGTAAGGGGCGGAAGGGGCCGCAATCCAATGTGTTGACCGCGGGGATGTATCGATTGAATCCTGAGCTGTTTGCCGTAGAGATGGTGGATGCGACGGAGGTGCCGCCGGCGACTGTTGCTGTTCTCAAGAGCAACTTTGGTGATGCGCCGACGCTGAGCTTGATGGTCACGCCCGATGATGAGCCTGTGATCTTGGCGAGCGCATCGGAGAAGGGGATTCAGGCAGAGCCATTGCATCCGGGGAAGTATCCTGTGAATACGAAGGCGTATTCGGTGTCGATTATCTCGACGCGCGAAACAATTATTCGGTTTACCGCTGGTGAAAAGGGGTATATCGAACAAGGGGGCAATGCTCGGAATCGAGCCAACGCCAATGAGCAGCGTGAGATCACGGTGCGGACGAGCGATGGTTTTACCTTCCCGGTCGATGTGCGGGTGGAATATAAGATTGAGCCTAAGAACGCGCCGATTGTGGTGGCGAAGCTTGGCGCGGAGATCGAGCCTTTGTTGGCCAAGTTGAACTCGACTGTTCGTGCGATTTTTAGGAATAACGCCGAGAGCGTAAAGGCGTTAGATTATGTGAATCAGCGTTCGATCCAGGAATCGCAATCGTTGGCGATGATCTCCAAGGAGATGGCACGCATGGGCGTGACAATCACCGGCGTGCGGATCGGCGATGTGGGTAATGAAGAAACCCTCGGCCAACTGCTCAACACACAACGGGATCGAGAGATCGCGGTGCAAGAGCAGGTTACTTTCCAAGAGCAACAGAAGGCTGCGGTTCAGCAGAAGGAACTTTCTAAGACCTTGCAAGAGGCTGAGGAAGAGAAACGGCTCGCGACGGCTTCGTATGAGGTGAAGATCGCGGAGCAGGATAAAGAGAAGCGGATCATCGAAGCGAGGGCGCAGGCTGAGTCGGTCGAGATCGAAGCCACGGCTCAGGCGAATGCATATAAGATGATCGCGGACCAAATCGGGGCTGCCAACGCGGCGATGATCGAGGTGCTGCGTGTGATCGGTGAGCATCGGATCCAAATCACGCCTCGCGTGATGGTGACGGGTTCGAGCGATGGCAAATCCAGCGGCGAAACCGTCGCACTGATCGGCACCATGCTTGATCAGATGGTCAAGGATGCTGAAGACGAGAACTAATCGCATCAGTCTATATAGATGATACTTTTCAAAGCCCGCTGTGTATCGCAGCGGGCTTTTTCTTGTCTATCCTTCGACGATGACAATCGCTGATGATATCAATCCGATCTCCCCGATGGGGCTCACGCTGGCGGCGTATCAGGAACACTGCACCGCTGTCGGGATTGGGCGGGGCAAGGCGAAGGAAGCGTACAAGGCGATTCTTTGCGATGGGCAGATGGAATCGCTGCCTGCCAAGATCGAGATGCCCGCGGTGGTGACTCGTCAGGAGGAGCCGGGCGACGAGGGTATCACGATCAAGTTTGTGCAGCGGCTGCCCAACCCTGAGCATCGGCTCGCGGATCGAGGGATCGATTTCGATGATATCGAATCGGTGATCATTCCGATGATCGGGCGATCGAAACGCAAGACGCACACGCTGTGCGTTTCTTCGCAGGTTGGGTGCGCATTGGGATGCGATTTCTGCGAGACGGCACAGATGGGATTGATCCGTTCGCTGACGGCAGCCGAGATCGTCGCGCAATGGTGGGCGGCGAAGTTCATCGAAGGCGTCCACATCGACAACATTGTGTTTATGGGTATGGGTGAGCCTATGGATAATCTTGATGAGGTGCTGCTGGCGATCGAATGCCTGACAGATCACAACGGCGCGAACATCCCGATGGCTTCGATCACGATCTCGACCGTTGGGCGAGTCGATGGGCTCGAGCGGATTAAGGAACTTGTGCAGGTTCGCGGGTGGAAACGCTTGGGCTTGGCGTTGTCGCTCAATGCGTCGAATGACGAGGTGCGATCGAAGTTGATGCCGATCAATAAAAAATGGAATATGCAGGCGCTCCAGGACATTCTTCTTGAGCTTCGTGAGGTGCGTGGCGGGCGGAAGATCATGATTGAGTATGTGCTTATTCCGGGCGTGAACGATGCAGACGAACATGCGATAGAACTTGCGGCATGGATGCAACCATTCTCGAAAGATCCGACACGAGAAAAAGGCAAAGGGCATGGCGGCTTATTGAACATCATCCCCTATAACCCACGCCGAGATTCGCCTTGGCCTGCACCGACCGAGGAGCAGACGGATCAGTTTGTGACGCGGCTGATGAAGCTGGGGTTGTTTGTGAATCGAAGGCGAACGAAGGGACGAGATTCGATGGCGGCGTGCGGGCAGCTTGGGACGGCGGAGATTCGCAAGCGGAAGTTTGTGCCGATGACCTCGAACAACCAGGGCCTTGATGCGAAATGAGACTCGTACAAATCGGCAGGCGATCTTATTCGCAAGCATGGTGTTCTACATCGTACTTCTGATTGCCTCGCATGTATGGCAGTTTGGCACCAACTCGTATGTTTCTTCGCTAAACGAGATGCACGATTTGTATACTCCTCTCGATGCAATTGATCGGAACGGGCATCCCATCCCCGATCGGGTTGTGCGTGTGCAAGATGCCCGTTGGGGGCTCACAAGTTCTGATCCAGAACAAATGCCGGTACTTTTGCTTCACGGCTCACCGGGTAGCGGATCAAATTTTTCAGACCTTGGCCCATTGATCGCGGCGGATCATCGCAGCGTGTACGCTCCCGATCTTCCGGGCTTTGGACAGAGCGACTGGTCTCCAAATCTGTCATACGCCTCCCAATCGCGGTACATGGCTGCATTTCTTGACTCAGTGAATGTCGAGCGTGTTCATGTCGTCGGTTGGTCGTCGAGCGGCGGCGTTGCGTTGCAGATGGCGGATCAGTTTCCTGATCGAATCGCATCGCTCACACTCTTGGCCGGCATTGGTGCCCAAAAAACTGAAGGCACAGGATCGTATTTCTTTGAGCATGTGAAATACGCCGTTGGGTATTTTGGTTTGGGCTTGATCCCCGAAGCGATTCCTCACTTTGGATTTCTTGGTTCGTTCAAAGCCCGGGCTGGTTGGCTTCAAGCATTTTGGGACTCAGATCAACGAGAGTTGACAGAGATCATGCCGACGATTGTTACGCCGGTGATGATTTTGCATGGGCGGGATGATCCTTTGGTGCCGGCTTGGGGGGCGGAGTTGCATCATGAGATGATGGCGAGTTCAAAGCTGGTGATGCTTGATGCGTCGCACTTCTTGCCGTTCATGCAGGCGACGGAGACAGCCGGGTATCTCAACGCGTTCTTTGATCGCCATGATGAGGCTGGCGTAGCACCCGAGACTGGATATTTGAATCTTGCGCCGGTGCCGGATCGACATGGGGCTGATGGTTTGCTGCACAAGATTGCCGGTTGGATTCAGAGTGTGCCTTGGTGGGTGCAGTTGATTTCGGTTGTGATTCTTGTACGGTATTGCACGACTGTTGGGCTTGCGATCGTGATGTTGTTCGCGGCGATGATGAGTGTGGACTTTGGCGTCGCGATCTTGGGGATGATGGTTGGGCGAGGCTGGTGGTTGTTCTGCGGGGCGCATCGGATCGATCGCCCGTTCTATCTGCTTGGGTGGGTGCGGGGCACAGCGTATGTGCTGGGCGTGTTCATCGTTGGGTTGCCCGGTGGCGGGATCACTGTTTCACTTACAGAACGATATGGAATCATCGGTTTTGCTGTCGGGTTCTTGGTGTTCCTTGGCGTGCTCTCTGCGATGAGGCTGGTCGTCACATGGGAAGGACGACAACGGCTCAAGGGCGAGTTCAACCGGATCACGAATCATGAATATTGGGTGACGGGGTTGGTGTACCTGCCGATGCTCTGGTGGGGTGTCAAGCGGATGATCGCTCGGCGTTGGTTGATCGAGCTTACTTCGGTGAATCCTGGCTACGCACACGACGCGGGGATCATGTGCGAATCGAAGATGGATATCAATCACAAACTCGGTGATGGTACAGTTGATGATCAAGCGATTTTGCATTGCGTGTTGATCGAAGAGGGCACGAACAAATGTCGCGTTGATCAAGCCGTCGACGCACTCAATACCGATGATCGGCTCGGCGGATACCCGGTGTTCTGCAAGCCTGACCAGGGCGAACGCGGGCGGGCAGTGGAGATGGTTCGATCTGAATCAGAACTCATTGCGTATTGCACCGAGAGCGACGAGGCGTTTGTGATTCAACAACGACACGCTGGAGACATGGAGGTCGGGGTGCTGTGGGTTCGCCATACGGAGTCGATCACCGATTCAAACTATAACGGGCCGTCTGGGTTTATCTATGCGATCACGATCAAGCATTTTCCGGTTGTTGTCGGTGATGGAAAACAGTCGATTCGGCGATTGATCCTTGGGAACAAGCGGTATCGGGCGCAGAGCCGAATGTTTATGACGCGGATGAGCGATCATCTCAACATGGTGCCCGATGTCGGCGAAGAGATTGCACTGGGCATCGCGGGGAATCATTCACAAGGTGCGATGTTTACCGATGGCGTACACCTAATCACCGACGAACTCTCTGCTCGTATCGGCGAGATCGTCGATCGGTTTATTGATGACCAAGGACGCGGGTTTGATATTGGACGGTTTGATCTGCGGTGCGATTCGCTCGAAGAACTCTCACAAGGCAAAGGGTTCGGGATCGTGGAGCTCAATGGGCTCACGAGTGAACCTACGAATCTGTATGATCCCAAGCGTTCGATCTTTTGGGCGTGGGATATGTTGTGCGGGTATTGGATCCACGCCGAGCAGCTCGGGGCGGCGAGGCTCGAAACCAAGACCGGCGAAATGGTTGATAAAGAGACCTGGAAGAAACTTCGCGGCGCATTGGTCCGCGTGATGTTTACCTGATCATGCTTAGGGCTGTAATCGAGTCGATGACCAATCGCCGACGGTTGCTTGATCGCCATTGATATTCAGGTCACGAGTCCAGCGGGCGCGGTCATGGATTCGGCCGGTGCCGGCGGACCAGAGTTCGAGGGTGTGGGCGTGGAGGTGGTAGCCGCCCCAGTGTGGTGGGCGGRGGATGATGATTTCTTTGTTGTTCATCAGATCGGCSGCGTCRATGCCSAGYTKRTCGATGACATCSACSACTTTTTCRAGCAGTGCATCRCGSGACTCRATCGKYTGGGAYTGRTCAGAKATCCATGAMCCYAATCGGGACTCAAGAGCACGCGATGCGAAGTAGGYATCWGAYTGTGCTTSGGTRGCTTTGATGACGGTGCCTCGGATGCGGACTTGGCGTTCGTAGTGATCCCAGTGGATGGTGCCGCTGGCGTTGGGGTTGGCGGCGAGTTGTTGACCCTTCATGCCGTTGTAGTTGGTGTAGAACATGATCGACCCTGCATCGACATCGATGGATTTGCAAAGAAGAGTTCGAGCATCGGCATAGCCATCGCTGTGGATGGTCGCGAGGTTCATCGAGTTACAGTTGGGCGCGAGCTTTTCGCTCATCGCCTGGTCGAACCACTGTTTGAAGATCGGGAAGGGCGAATCGGGGAGGATGTCCGGGAGGCGTTCGCCTTCGTCGTAGAAGTTGATGGGGGATGGGTTCGTGCTCATACATAGATGATATGCTCCACAATTTTGCGAATCGTTGGGAGCAACCTGACAACTATGACTCGAATGGAACCATGGGCGATTTCCCGGCGGTACAATGTCCGCGTGAACGAATCATCCCTCTACGAATCGAAGTCCGGCAACTCTTGGAAGAAGGGTAAGAAGTCCAATGTGCCCGATATGGGCAAATTGTTCGACCGCACGCCCCCACACCATGTGGATGCGGAACGATCGCTSCTYGGCTCRATCTTGCTYGAYCCGACRATCCTCAATGATGTCGTYGAGCTGATCCCCAAYKCCGATCCGTTCTATAAGGAATCGCACGGCACGATCTATCAAACACTCGTCGAGACCTATGAAGCCCACCAGACGGGTGACCTTGTCCAGTTGACGGAATCGTTGCGCGCCAAAGGATTGTTCGATCAGGTCGGCGGTGCGGAGTATTTAATGGAACTCGCCGAGGCGGTGCCGAGTGCRGCCAACGCGCCGTAYTACGCRAAGCTSATTGCKGAYAGTGCKCGRYTRCGMAARYTGATCGATGCRGCSGGTGAGATTCTSTACGAYGCSTACAACCAAGGYGGYGGCGGGATYGAYGCGGCSAAGACCGTGATTGATCTTGCGGARAAACGAATCTTCGATATCGCATCCGAAGACATCAACGCCGAGCCTGAGACGCTTAAAGAACTATTGCTTGCCGAGATGGAACGGATCGAGCAGGCCGACGGCAAAGCGGTCGCAGGGACGGCAACCGGGTTTACTGATCTTGATGAACTGCTCTCTGGTTTACAGCCTGAAGAAATGTTGATCATGGCGGCTCGTCCATCGATGGGCAAGACGGCGATCGCGTTGAATATCGCCGAGCAGATTGCGTTTGGCGGGGCGACGCCTTGGGCTCCTAAGCAGATCAATAATCCTGTGCCGGTGGGTGTGTTCTCGTTGGAAATGGCGCGTGGGGCATTGGTCCAGCGGCTGTTGTCTTCGCGGTCAGGAGTAGACTCAAACCAACTCCGCACCGGACGGGTGAACGATAGCGAGTGGGCAAAACTTCAGCGATCCTCAGCAGAACTCGCTGACGCACCGATTTACATCGACGATACCCCAGGCATGACGGTGCTGGCGATGCGGGCCAAGGCTCGACGCATGAAGCAACGGTACAACATCGGATGTATCGTGATTGACTATCTGCAACTGCTGACCTCCCCCACTGCGGGTCGGGAATCTCGCCAGGTCGAGGTGTCTGATATTTCGCGATCGATCAAGGCGTTGGCACGCGAATTGAAGATTCCGATTATCTGTCTTGCGCAGCTCAATCGTGGTGCAGAACAACGCGAGGGCAACCGCCCGAAGATGTCCGATCTGCGTGAATCGGGTTCGATTGAGCAAGATGCCGATGTCGTGATGCTGTTGCATCGCGAGTCATACTACCATCGCGGCGAYCCKGCMTGGGATCCAACRAGCCCGGAGTTCGAYGAGGACAAYCGYGAAAARCTCAACATGACCGAGCTGATYATCGCCAAACARCGCAAYGGCCCRACCGGRACMGTGAAGTTGATCTGGGATGCGAGCACGGTTCGRTTTAAGAATCAYGACGGGCATCATCAGGGCGGRAGCTATGGGTTCAGCCAAGAGATGGACGGCAARTCCTACGGCTTCGATAGCCCRGACTTYGCGGCGGCTCCCAGCGGCGGTGATAGTGGCGGTGCCCCAGCAGACTTTGCACCGACCCCAGCGAAGGCGGACTTTGCGCCGGGGAGCAAGACCGGTCCAGAAGCCAACTTCCGGGACGGTTCTGGAGACAACGGCGATGAAGAGATGCCTCCGTTTTAAGGCTTGATTTCAAGCCGATTTATCCCCTTGTGTACGATCTAGATCTCTGGTATACTCAGCCTTCGGCACACACGGTGTTGCCGAGAGGGAACCAGGCACAGAGGGAATAAATCATGAAGAATCTGAACACGATCAGTATCATTGCGGGTGTTGTTGGCATGTTGGCATCGAGCGTGGTTGCACAAGTGACACCGATTCAGTCAAGTGCGGAAGCCAACGCGTTAATTTATATTACGCAATCCGAGTTTTCCGACTCACCGATCGCACTTGCGGAACAACTCACAACCATCACGAATCTGACTGCACTTGCCTTTGGATTTATGGACAATGAGCATGGCGTATTCTCCAGCGGAGTAAACACCTTTGTCGAGTTTGATGATGTAGATTCGGGGACAGTTGATGTTTCGCTGACCTTTCAAGGAGCCGAGGCGGCAGGTGCTCCTCCTGCAGGCGGGTTTGGTCATGGCCTTGCCGGCGAGTTTCTTTACGAGTTTTCGCTCGCTCAAGATGGCGACATTGAGTTCAACGGGATGATGATCAACTCAAGTACAGTCTTTGAAGGATTTACCAGTTTGATCATCGGCGAATACAACCAATCTGGTGTTTACCAAGGACCTGTTTTTCAGCAATCAGTGATTGACACCGGCAACCTTGGAACTGTTTCATTCAATTTCTCCACGCCGTTGGCTGTGACTGATGGGCATTATGAGTTATCAATTAAGTTCGGCAACTCGGGCATCGGCTTGCGCGATGAACCAGAGATCACCAGTTCCATGAACTGTACATTCGTCATCAACACAACGATCGCTTGCCCAGCGGATTTGACCGGCGATGGCGTACTCAACTTCTTTGATGTCTCGGTCTTCCTCTACGCATTTGGAGCGATGAACCCGATTGCAGATCTGAACGGTGATGGGATCTTCAACTTCTTCGATGTATCCGCATTCCTCGCAGCCTTCGCTGCCGGCTGCCCATAGATATCGGACCTGTCTTCAACTCATTCTTGGCGGGTTTTCGTAAGGGTGTTTGGGCAAATCTATCCATATTTTGGTCTGTATTTACTATTTAAGGATGTTTTTATCTTGTTATAGACGCTCGTTCCAGTAGTATAAAGGCTGTTCCGCACCAGCCCAGCGATGTCTTTGCTTGGCTGTTCTTGTCTGATTGCCGAATCTACTGGAGAGTAAAAATGAGATTTCAAACGCCTATGTGTGTTGTTGTCCCCGCGTTGTGTGTATTCGCAGGGTTGGCGATGGGTGATATTGTCCTAAGTGGTGTTATTCGTGATGATTCAACGAACCTGCCGATCGCAGATGCGATCGTGACGCTGCAAGCAACCACGATCCGCGCGACCACCGCTCTTGACGGCTCGTATACATTGACAATCCCCGATACCACTTCGGCTGTCATCGTTGCTGCTCACAAAGGATACTTCAATCAATCCGCATCCTACAACACCGGCGACTCGACCACCATCGATATCAATGTGCCGATGGTTCCCCATTCAGATGATCCAACCTACCAGTTCATGACCCCAGAATCTTGCGGCGTCTGTCATCCAAAGCAGTTCGGACAATGGACCGGATCGCCAATGGCCAAGGCAGGGCTCAACACTTGGGTGCATGATATCTACAACGGCACCGGAACCCCCGGAGGCATGGGCGGGTTCGTCTATACACGCGACTCCACATTCCGCCTTTCAAACCCAAACTCAGAATGTGCATCGTGTCATCAGCCAGAGCCTTGGATTCAAGATCCGTTCTCACGCATGGAAAATCCGACTGATCCGGGATATCCATCACTCGGAACTGTTCATGGCATCTCTTGCGATACCTGCCACAAGATTGCAGATGTTGATGTCAGCAAGATCAACTTCCCCGGCATATTCCCCGGCGCGGTCGAGTTCACACGACCAGATGGCCCAGCATACAACCAGGTGATGTATGGGCTTCTGGGCGATGTTGATTTCTCATTGCCAACAACCATGCGTGGTTCATACAACCCCCAGCTCGTCGCCGAGACTTGTGCAGCATGTCACCAAGACGCTGCCGATCCTGATGAAAACCACACATACAACGGCGTGATCTCCGAGCCAACCTACCTTGAATGGGCGGCTTCAGAATATGCCGATCCAATGTCGGCCAACTACGCCAACTGTCTCGACTGCCATATGCCTGTCGACAAAGACACATCCGTCAGCATCTTGTTCGATCTCGGACGCGAAGCCGGCACCGTTCGGAACCATACGATCTTGGGTTCAACTCCTGAGTTCCTCGAGAACGCCGCCGAGATGGTCGTCTCGACTTCGATCGTTGGCAATCAGCTTCATGTTGATGTCGACATCATCAACGAATACACCGGGCATCACCTGCCAACAGGCGTGACCGTTCGCAACATGATTCTTGTGGTCGAAGCGTATGACAAGGCGACTGATATCGATCTGCCATTTACTGGCGACCAGGTCATTCATGATCTCGGTGGTATCGGCGATCCTGCACAAGGGTACTACGCCGGCTTGCCAGGACGATACTTCGGCAAGGTCAACCACGACATCAACGGCAACGGCCCAACCTTCTTTACAGATGCAACCGGGATCACTTTCGATAACCGAATCCCCGCGCTGCAAACCGATAGCTCGAGCTATACCTTCGAGCTTCCCGCCAACGGCGATGTACATGTCCGGGCACGCTTGATCTATCGCAGAGCGTTCCGCTCATTGGTCGATGCCAAAGGCTGGACCGAAGACGGGCACGGCAACCCACTCGCAGATGTCGCCGCACCACACTATGGTCATCTGATGGAACTTTCAGAAAACTCCTTCAGCGTTTGTCTCGCAGATCTCAACGATGACGGCACACTCAACTTCTTCGATGTCAGCGCATTCCTCAACGCCTTCGGCAACGGCGATATGGCTGCCGACTTCAATGGAGATGGCAYRYTCAACTTCTTYGATGTSWSSGCATTCYTSARCGMGTTCAGCGCCGGCTGTCCGTAAGACATCCCCGTTTGATTCAACTCCAAGCCGCCCTTGTTATGAGGGCGGCTTTTTTCTTGCTCAGGCTTTCTCTATTGCCCCAATCGTAATCGGACGGTGATTTCATGCTGGTTTCTTCGATTTTCTGCAACTTGTGCAATACCTGTTTCTATGGGGCGTTGTGCTGCTATGTTGGTAGGAGTCGCACAGGACAAGCCTGCTGATTAAAGAGGAAATCTCATGCAAGCAAATACAGGAATGGTGCGCGCATCGCGCAATTGCTATCAATATTCATCTGCTCTCTTGGCCGGTGTATTCATCGCATGCGCAGGCACCACGCTCTATGCCCAAGCACTGCCTCCAGTCCCGTTCCCCGCAGAAAACCAGTTCAGCACCGAGAAAAGCACGCTTGGAAAAATCCTCTTCTGGGACGAACAACTCTCAAGCGACAATACCATGTCGTGTGGCACATGCCACATCATGTCAAGTGGTGGAGCAGACCCACGGCTTGGAGTCAACCCAGGATTCGATACCCTATTCGGAACCGCTGATGACATTCTCGGCTCACCCGGCGTTGCGCTATCCGATGCCGACGACAAATATATCATGTCCGATGCGTTCGGGCTGATGCCTCAAACCACAGGCCGACTCGCACAACCCGCAGTCATGGCGATGTATGCAAACGATCTGTTCTGGGATGGACGAGCAACAAGCCAGTTTGTTGATCCACAAACCGGCGTGGTATTAATCGCTTCGGGCGGTGCACTCGAAAGCCAAGCGGTTGGACCGATTGTTTCGAGTGTCGAGATGTCGCACGAAAGCCGAGATTGGGATTACATCGTTGAGAAAATCACCAAAGCCCGCCCAATGGCATTGGCTGCAAACCTTACCCCAGATATCGCAGCAGTCATCGAAGCAGGCGCGAACTATCCAGAACTCTTCGAACAAGCCTTCGGCGATGACGAGATCACCGCAGGACGAATCGGCATGGCACTCGCAACCTACGAACGAACCCTCGTTCCCGATCAAACCCCCTGGGACGCCGTCAACGCAGGCAACATCAACGCCATGACGCTCCCCCAACGCGCCGGGTTTAACGCATTCCTCAACTCACGATGCTCGATCTGTCATATCGGCCCACAGTTCACCAACAACGCGTTCCGCAATGTCGGGCTGCGTCCGATCTTCGAAGACGAAGGRCGATTTGTGGTAACAGGMAACAACCCMGAYCGYGGCCGATTCAAAGTGCCATCGCTCCGCAATGTCGGGCTCCGAGATCGATTCATGCACAACGGCCAACTTACAACACTCCCAGAAGTCTTCGACTTCTATGCCCGCCGCAACGGCCAGCAGTCCTTCCCTCAAAACCGCGACCCGCTACTGACGACACCCATCGCCTTCCCACCCAATGCCCAGAACAACATCATCGACTTCCTCTCCAACGGCTTGACCGACCCACGCGTAGCCAACGAGACCTTCCCGTTCGATCGCCCGATGCTCTTGAGCGAACAACTTCTTGACAACCCACAACTGATATCCAACGGCATCGCAGGCACCAACGGCATTGTGCCAGAGATGATTTCACTCTCGCCTCCAAACCTGGGCAATGCCGATTTCAAGATCGGAATCGACGGCGCACTCGGCGGAGCCCAAGCATGGGTTGTCGTCTCGACAAACCCACCCGTCGATGGCTTACTCATCGAAGATGAACTCCTCGGACCGATCACCCTCGATGGCTCCGGAAGCGGCGAAGGCTATGGCACGATGCAATACTCAATCGCCGACGCGATCTCSCTCGATGGCACGATCAAATACATGCAGTGGATCGTCGCTGATGTGCAAGCACCAAACGGGCTCGCTGCATCACCCGTCGCCCAGCTCACCCTCTTCTGCTCGATGAACGGCACCTGCCTCAACACCTGCCCAGCCGACATGACCGGCGACGGCGAACTCAACTTCTTCGATGTTTCCGCATTCCTCAATGCCTTCGGAAGCAACGACCCAGAAGCCGACTTCACCGGCGACGGCAGCTTCAACTTCTTCGATGTCTCTGCCTTCTTGGTTGCGTTTAGTGCGGGTTGTCCATAAACTTCATTCGAAGCCAACACGCAAAACCCCAGCTCGTCGAGCTGGGGTTTTTTATGAACACACAACTTGCAGCCTAGGTTTAATACCCCGCTTTTACAAACTCAACGCGCGTCTTGAAGTTTGCCCGTTGAGTCATCGCAGGAATTAGAAAGAGATCCACAATTTGCCCGATGAGAAAAAGCCCACCAGTCAAGAACCAGATGATGCCGGTAATCCACTTGCCGTTATAGAAGCGGTGCATGCCAAAGAACCCAACAAAGCTGAGCAGCCAGAGTAGATATGAGACGCCTGATGTTTTCATGGTAAACCTCCAAAGAAGTTATTGGGATTTGAAGTGTCTGTATTTCTGTTGCACGATAAGCATTAATATCAACCTAAAAAYSYGRRAWSRGCMCKSSWKMGSSGCTRMRAKAGMWWGSMTYWKYSMTCRYGKWSAAMCYMASMMYCSAKCCATCGACMACATAMGGRTCRAGRATAAAYAYGSCTYSRACRRTGCCATARCCMACSGMACTSGAYCCAAARTCMACATCATGATCSAGYKYMACYTCGATCGCRTCATAAGGCGAAGGCGGAATCCCWATACAACACCCATCCCAMGGATTCTGCATCACCARCARCTCKYKSGTCGTCGTCGCGATCACAGGCACAAGCGTGTTACCCTTAATCCGAACATGCTTGCCATCAAGCACATCGAGCCACGCCGGAAGTTCGTCCTTGCCCTTCTTCGGATTAAACACCCGCTCGATCGCACGAAGCGTAACCCAATCCACCAAAAACGGATCAGCCTGTGTTCCTGAGCCTGCGATGAGCGTATTTGTTGCGAAGATCTTGAGTGATCCATCTGCAAGCTGTTCAAAGGTTGGTACAGGAATGGGCTCTGGCTCTGGCTCTGGCTCTGGCAGTATTATTGGTTTTTCTTCAGCAACAATCGGTAACTCTTCAGCCGCAACCTCTTCTTCGATCGACTCAACTCGTTCATCACCAACTTCTTCAGCAGTTTCTTCAGCGACTTCTTCAATCAACTCAGGCTCAGGATCTAAAACCGGCTCGATCACTGCTTCGAGTTCTTCGCGCACTTCGCGTTGAACACTCTTCTCTTCTTCTAGCTCTGGCTCAACAACAATCGATGGAATCACATCGGGCTCAACTGTTCCACGCGGAACATTCGCCTTCGAAGGAGTAATAGTTTGGGGAGACGAAGCGATCGGCACAACAACCGTCTTTGTGCGCACACGCGAAGCATACAGCCCGCCTGTCAACACCACCAATCCCAAAATGAACAACCAGAACCAACGCACACAAAATCTCCTAGCCTATCGGCCTCAACGAACGAACCACCGCTGTGCGATACGCAATCATCGCAGGAATGATCCCTGCAACACACGATAACGCAAGTGTTGCCAACACGATCATCAAATATCCATCCACAGGCAGCGATGGGTTCACCACGATCCCGACACGGGCTTGCAAAATTCCAGACACCACTCTTCCCGCAGCAAGTGCGATCGCAATGCCAACAAATCCACCGAGCAAACCAATGATCGCGCTCTCGGTAATTACAAGATTAAACACGCGCATCTTCGATGCCCCCAGCACCCGCAATACCGCGATCTGGCGCCGGCGTTGCTCCATCGAGTTATACAACGCCACCAATATCGAAATCCCCGACGAGAACATCACCGCGATCGCCATCGCCAGCAAGACCTCATCAATGTTCGATACGATCTTGTACAACCCGCCCACTGTGCTTGCCGGATTCGCGACCGTCCAGTTTGGGTCGGCACGCAATGCCCCAAGCACCTGCATCAACGCCGCTTTGCGCTCGCCGATCGAGGCGTAGATCGCGGTGATCTTGCGATCGTCATCGCTCACATCATTTATAGAAGTATGCACCCCGTGCCCGAGTTGGGCTTCTCGTCGGTCATGGGCGTGGAGTATCCAAGAAGATTCCAAACTCGTAAACAGCGCCCGATCGTGCGCCGTCGCGGTCGGGTTCAAAACCCCNAACGACAGTAAAACCAAACGCGCCGTGATCATGCCCGCCCATTGTCCTCGCGGTGCCGTGTTCGAGGGTGATCGAATCGCCAACACGCAAACGATGAACCTTGGCAGCTTCCGCCCCAACAACGATCTCGAATGGCGATTCAAAGTACACCCCATCGCTGAGTGTCCATACCAAATCGGCTGCGGGTTGGAATGATTCAAAGAACGCCCCCGTCGTGCCCATCACCGGCGACCCGCGATACGAATCTCCAAGCTGTGTCGGGACCGTCCATGCAAACGGGTACGAAGACACCAGTTCTTCAAACTGCGAATACAAAATCGGCCCCCCAGGAGCCTCGGCATAAAACATCGAGTTAAGCACACTCGCCAACGGGCCCGGCTCTTTCGAGATCAAAATCTGCACATTGCCCGTGCCTCGCTTGAAGGCATCTTCGCCTGCGCTGCGCATCGAGATCAAGAGCGTCATCAAGCCGCTGGCGATTGCAACGGTGAGGATCGTCAACACCGTCGAAAACCATCGGCTGCGCATCGACCGCATCACAATGTTCCAATCGCTCAACGCCATCACGAAACACTCCCCGACGAAACCAAATCTTCCAATCGTTCATGACGATCAAACCGTTCAATCAAAGATCTGTCGTGGGTCACACACACCAAGGCCGAGCCAACAGATCGGCAAGCTTCTTGAAGTAGATCCATCGCGGTATTGGCAAACTCTGGATCAAGCGCAGCCGTTGGTTCATCCGCAAGCACAACCGTCGGCGAGCAGGCCAACGCCCGAGCAACCGCCACACGCTGTTGTTGCCCAACACTCAACTCTTCAATCCGGGCATTTGGGGTATTGATCCCCAACATTTCGAGCAATCCCATTGCCCGTTCTCGATGCTGCCCCTTTGGCAAGTCCGAGAACATAAGGGCAGCAAGGACATTTTCGATCACACTGAATCCATGAAGCAGCTGGAAGGTCTGAAAGACCATCCCGACATGGTGCCCACGAAACCGATCTCGCTTTGAGCCTCGCAGTCTATTTATACAGGTTCCGTTGATCTGTATCGAACCGGCTGTTGGATCCATCAATCCTGCGATGAGATGGAGCAGCGTGCTCTTGCCGCTGCCTGATTGCCCGGTCAAAACAACCTGCTCATCGGCTCGAATAGCCAACTGTTCTATCTCTATCACCGGGCAAGCTGCTCCCGGATATTGAAAGCTCAGAGAGTCAATCTCGATTGCAGGATGATGATTGGCTGTTTTCATAGGTGATTGGATCGTAGCCAAACAGGATCAAAATGGATCTCATCGGACCACGCTTCCACCCCGAAAGTAGTTGCTCAAAACCGGATTGGCTTATGTTTGGGTATTTTCTTTGCAAATTGCTCAAGAATTGATTGTAATTGCTCCCTCTCTCCGTGTACTCTGTAACGGTAACCCAAAACCCCACTTTCTGGAGGAAATAACAAGATGTTAAGAATAACAGCAATCGCAGCTCTCGCTGCATGCTGTGGTATCGCTACCGCAGCACCCGATGTCGTTTGTGGATCACTCGACGATGTAAATTTCTACGGCACCGTTGGCGGCATCAGCGCATACGCAGTCGGTACCACCGCTTGTAATAAGGGCGATGTCAATCTCAACTGGATCGACAACACTCCAAACCATCCTGTTATTCAGGTTTCGATCTATCGTCTCTACGAAGGTCGTATGGAACAGCTCGGTGTTTCATTCGTGAAGCATTCATTCGCATCACTCCAAGGCAACGCTTGTGGCTTTGGTTGCCAAGGCGGCGGTACATTCAGCGCCCTCGGCCCTGGGTGTTCAGACCCATACGGTGCCGGACTCAACGGTTCACAGACTGACCTTGGCCCTCGTTCAGAAATCAACGCATGGGACGGCCAGTTCGTTTACCCATACACCTCGATCAACCAAAGTGGTAACTCCATCTTTAAGCGTATCCAGGTTCAACAGTCAGACATGCAGCTCCAGTCTTCTGGTGCTCTGTACTTCGCTGAAGGCCAGTATGTCATCAAGGACGAACTCGGTCACTTCCAGGCTGACGGCGTTACCCCAACGAGCTACAACAATGTCAGCTACAAACGCATGGGCGTAAACGCAAACGGGCAAGCATTCACTACCGGTTCAACCAACCGCGAAGAATCAGCCCTCATTGCATGGCAAGAGCATGGTCTTGGCCCAAACACGCCAGACCCAAGCGTTGAAGTCGCAACAATCGTTGTTCCAGGCGAAGGCAAGCTCGAAGTCGCTGTAAAAGTCACCGATCTTGGTGATGGTACATGGCAATACGACTACGCAGTTCACAACCAGAACTCGCACATGTCCATCGGCTCGTTCTCGGTTCCATCATCAAGTGCAACCAGTGCTCACTACTTCAACGATGTTGATTACCATGACTCCGTCGACGGCAACATCGATGGCACAGACTGGTCACCAGTTGAAGGTGGAAGCACCATCTCATGGGCAACCACACCGTTCGCTTCAAATGCAAACGCAAACGCAATCCGTTGGGGTACAACCTACAACTTCTCATTCGTTTCCGATGCAGCTCCTGAAGCTGGCGAAGTAACCGTTGGCATGTGGCGTGACGCTGGTGTATCACTCACCGCAACACTCTCCGTACCATCAGGCGGCTGTGTTGCTGACATGAACGGCGACGGCACACTGAACTTCTTCGATGTTTCAGCGTTCCTCAACCTCTTCAATGCTCAAGACCCAGCAGCCGATATCAACGGCGATGGCGAGTACAACTTCTTCGATGTTTCCGGATTCCTCGCAGCATTCAACAAGGGATGCCCATAATCCAACATTGAAGGTTCAACACACTGCCGATATCGGTAGCTGTGCTTGACACAAACCTCCAGGCCTCACTCCTCACGGAGTGGGGTTTTTTTATGCGCCAGTTTTTGCCCAACCAATGGATACACTTGTATATGACTCATCAAAACGAATCCGATCGCGTTGTCGTCTTTGATCACCCACTGATCGCCCACAAGCTCGCGACCATCCGCAACAAAGAGACCGGGCATCGAATTTTCCGAGCTGCTCTTTCGCAAATTGCAGGGTTGATGATCTACGAAGTCACCCGCTCGCTTCCGACACAAACCATCGATGTGCAAACGCCAATGGTCACGACCCAATGCACCGTCATCAAAGGCACCATCACCATCGTCCCGGTGCTTCGCGCCGGGCTTGGCATGATCGACGGCATCCTCGAAGTCATGCCCGAAGCACGCGTAGGACACCTTGGGCTCGCTCGCGATGAAAAAACACTCGAGCCTCACGCCTATCTCAACAAACTCCCGGCCGATCTTGATTCTGGGCCTGTCATCTTGGTTGACCCAATGCTCGCCACCGGCGGAAGCGCATCGGCCGCCCTCACCATGCTCCGCAAAGCAGGCGCAAGTGATATCCGAATGATCTGCCTTGTCGCAGCGCCCGAAGGCATCGCTCGGCTCCAAGCCGATCATCCAGAGGTCACCATCTACGCAGCTGCGCTCGATGAAAAACTCAACGAAATCGGATACATCATCCCAGGGCTCGGCGACGCTGGCGACCGAATGTACGGCACGGTTTAAACAAAGCTTTCAAACACAAACTCACTCCTCTTCTGGAGGCACCCCGATATCTTCGTTCCAAAGATCTGGATGCTCTGCAATAAACGCTTCCATCAACGCAATACATCGCGGATCGTTTGCCAGAATTACCTCGACCGATTCTCCCTTGAGCCAATCTTCGCGCCCCATAAAGGTTTGATGCTCGCCGATCACCACGCGCGGGATACGGTGCAAGATAGCCGTGCCAGTACACATCGCACATGGCGAGAGGGTCGAAGCGAGTGTCAGCGTGTGCCAATCTCTTCGCCGACCGGCATTCCGAATACACACCGTCTCGGCATGGGCTGTCGGATCATCAGACTGCACCCGCTCGTTGTGCCCCACTGCAATAATCTCGCCCGCAGGATTGATCAGTGCAGAGCCGATCGGAATCCCACCCTCCGCGAGCGATTTGCAGGCTTGTTCATACGCTGCATCGAGCGCACGCTTGTCGTGTTTCCCAAGGATCTTGATCATGAATCTACCTCTTCGTTTACTTCGGGTTCGTTCACTTCGGGCACGATCGGTTCACGATCCAAAGGCTCAACATCAACCGGAATAAACTCCGCTTCCGCGTGCATATGCACAGGCTCGAAGAAGGTCCCGGGAAGATGACTCATCCAAGGATCTTGCAGATGGCGAAGCTGCCCATAGGGCACACGAATACGCATAGAAATCATGGTCGGATCATCTTTATCAATCTCGATGATGAACCCGCCATGACCTTGGCCGCCATCGAGCGCGCCGGGTGTTGCGTTCTCGCCTGGGATCACGCGTCCGCCCAATGTATCTTCAGGGTCAGAGAGCAGGTATTGATTCCGTGCCGTGCCCGGAAGCGAGCASGCTTTGAGATCGCCGAGKGCATATTTRAGATGCATSATCCCGGTGCCTTSGTGATACTTGATYGGYTGATTRAAMYGKAYGCCRKTGAYCGCGAACTCGATCTCGGTRTTKGSATCRATCCCSGCGAAGAAYGCSCKKGCGTTTTCGATCTTGGTCACACCAAGCCGAACGACTGCGCCCTTGGGGTGTCCTGCGCCCGTCTCGATGCGCGAGCCTCCCATCGTGACATAGCACTTGACATTGTGCCCGATCGCATCACCTCCGGTTGGCGCGGTGAAGCCCATCGTGGCGGTAAAGGATTGCCGTTCGCCTTTGGCTTGCCAACTCACCTCAACGCTCGGGTGCTGATCTTCATCGACCAACAGCAACGCTGGGCGATTTGATTCGCTTCCTGCGACTGATTCAGGCTTGATTTCTGGCTCATTGGCAGCTGCTGCGGAACACAAAATGCCAATAAAAATACGAACAAAGAGCGTTTGGTAGTGTTTCATTACCAAGATTGTACCCAAAGACTCAATTCACACCACCAAATCCTGTATTTGGGCAACCGAATCGTCAAACAAGACGAATAATCTGATGCTTACTCTAGCAAGAGGGGTCTGTGCATATATTCTGCACATCAAAGGCTTCTCATTTGCGCTCTCTTCGAGCGGCGCATGGTCATCGAAAGGAAGAAACCCGATGGGTCAAGTTCACACTTCGTGCTTTGGTTATCGTCACGCTGCATTCGCAGGATTAGTTGTTGCAATCGCAGGAACCGCTGTCAACGCACATGATGATGATGTCCGAAAAATCCTTGACAATCAGCCTCCCGTCTATGGCGAAATCTGGATGCAAGGCATGGCGACCGCTCGCGGCGGCGGGTTCGACTCTTCGAATGTCACGCTGCTCTCACATGTCCCACTCAACAACTTTTCAGGGCTCGACACTTCCTCGGGCAATGATTGCTGGGGCTATGTCTCGCCATCAGGACGCGAATACGCGATCATGGGTGTTGCGGGTGGCTACGGCTTTGTCGAAATCACCAATCCAACAAATCCAGTCATCGTTGACACAATCGCTGGACCAAGCAGCCTATGGCACGATGTCAAAGTCATCGGCGACTACGCCTATGGCGTATCCGAAGGCGGCTCGGGCATCCAAGTCATGGATATGTCCAACATCGATTCAGGAAATGTCACCCTCGTCCGAAACTGGACCAGCGGCGGCTACTCCACCACGCACAACATCATCGTCAATGAAGATTCCAACTCCCTCTGGGTTTCAGGCACCAACATCGGCAACGGCGGGTTGATCCATATCGATATCTCCAACCCAACGCTCCCATCGCTCGATGGTGGATGGACCGAGATGTATGTTCATGACGCACAAGTCGTCACCATGCAAGATGGCCCGATGGCTGGACGCGAGATCGCATTCTGTGCAGGCGGGTTCTCAGGCGGGTTCACCTCGACCGGGCTTCGCATTGTCGATGTCACCAATCCAAATAACACACAAACACTCTCGACACTCTTCTATCCAAACTCCGGCTACGCCCATCAGGTCTGGATTTCTACCGATCGCAAATACCTCTACCTCAACGACGAACTCGATGAAGGCGCAACTGTCTCGGTCACCACGACACGCCTGATCAATATCGAAGATCTCGCCAACCCATACCTCGTGAAAACATTCACTACTGGCCGAGCAGCGATCGACCATAACCTGTATGTACGCGACAATGTGATCTACCAGTCAAACTACCGCTCGGGCTTGCGGGTCTTCGATGCCCTCGATCCAGCAAACCCTGTTGAAGTCGCCTACTTCGACACCTACCCCGGCTCAGACAGCGCAAGCTACAACGGGGCATGGTCAAACTATCCATACTTCCCATCTGGCAATATCATCATCTCCGACATCGAACGCGGACTCTTCGTCGTTCGTGTCGATGCCCAGTTCAGCCCAATGGCATTGGCCCAAGCTGGCACGCTTCCGACAACACTCAACCCCGCTGGCGGCGATGTGCTTTCGGTCGAAACAATCACCCGTGATGGCGTTGCTGTTTCATCGGTTGATCTCATGCTCGATACCGGCTCAGGGTTCACACCAATCGCAATGAGCGACAACGGCGACGGCACCTACTCCGCCTCGACCCCGACAGTTCCATGTGGTTCAGATGTCAGTTACTACTTCACCGCAACCACTACCGAGAGCTTTGCGAGCACCTTCCCAACGGATGGCGCATCAGCAGCAATCGTTGCCAATGTCGTCTCGTCAACCACCGAAATCTATGCAGACAACTTCGAATCCAACACCGGCTGGTCCGTGTCGGGCTCGGTCTCGGACGGCGCCTGGGAACGCGAGATCCCCGCAGGTGGCGGCGGGCGTGGCGATCCAGGAACCGATTTTGATGGCTCGGGCAAGTGCTACCTCACCGATAATGTCGAAGGCAACTCCGATGTCGATGGCGGCACCACAACCCTCACATCGCCAGCAATGGACGCAACCGGTGGAAACACCACGCTCACCTACGCGATGTGGTACTCAAACAATATCGGCACCGTCGATGACTCGATGAATGTCCAACTCTCGAACAACAACGGCGGGTCATGGACCACCATCGATACCCTCTCAGGTTCACAAGGCGGCGGATGGATCGAATACAGCTTCGATCTCAACTCCATCTTCGCAAACCCATCGAGCCAAGTTCGTGTACGGTTCCTTGCGAGCGACACCGGCGAAGGTTCGGTCGTCGAAGCAGGCGTCGATGCGGTCAAGCTGATCGAGCAGAGCTGCGAAGATGTCCAAGGCGGTTGCAGCGGGGCAGACCTTGCTGAGCCTTATGGGACATTCAACTTCTTCGATGTCTCGGCATTCCTCCAGGCGTTCGATGCGGGCGACCCCGCAGCCGACCTGACCGGCGATGGTTTGCTCAACTTCTTTGATATCTCCGACTTCCTGAATCTCTACAACATCGGCTGCCCATAAGGCATCATCGAAGAGAAACAGGATCATTTTTAAACCAAAAAACGCCCGGAACACATGTTCCGGGCGTTTTTATATTCAATGCGGATGACAGGAATCGAACCTGCACGGGTTGCCCCACTAGAACCTAAATCTAGCGCGTCTGCCAGTTCCGCCACATCCGCAGCGATTGATCCGCTGTTGGCATAGTGGATCTGCGTACACCATACGCATTCAAACGCCCGATCCATCGCGCCAATCGGTATGATTGGCGTATATTCCCCATCTTTGCCGATCAATGCAGAAGATACTTCGTCAGAAACCGTCCTGTATCATGTATTCTATTGTCGGGACGGATACGCACACTTTGAGGATTCTCCTATGCGGCTTCGCGATCAGGTTGCACTTACACTGCCCACTCTCTTCCTGAGGATCATCCTCGGGATCACTTTTCTATGGGCAGGCACCGGCAAGCTCGTGGGGACCTATGCCGTCACTGGCAATGATGCGGCTCGGCTTGCCAACATTGGCGTGATGCCAACCGAGCCTGTGCCCGATCTCCCACAAGCACCAGATACCGACTCTGATTCTGATTCTGACACAGATACCACACCAGAACCAACAGCTCCACCTCCAACAAATGCTCAAGAGCCGATCACGGATCTCGTCGAGCCCGCGGCTGAACAGTTCGATGATGCAACCGAGACCATCGAGCAGATGATCGAAGATGCCAAAGAAGATCTGCCGTCAACCCTTCCAGATCTCCCACCCGCATCAGAGCTTCAAAACGACCAACAGCATGATCAGCAATACGATCTCCATTCGATCCAATACGCTGGCACAACATACGCCGCGACCGACTTCCCCGATGACATGGAAGTCAAACAGGTCTATTCGATCGCCCTGATGATCCTCAAAGCATCCGATCCTGGTTTGACCGAAGATTCCACACCGATTGATCCAATCATGCCTGCGATGTTTGCATCAAACCCTTGGCCGAAGGCTTTGGCATGGGCGGTTGCGATTACCGAGATCACCGCGGGCGTGTTCTTATTGCTCGGGTTCCTTACTCGGTTCAGCGCATTGAGTGTGTTCTGTGTCATGCTTGTCGCGCTCTGGATGACTCAGTTTGGGCCTGCGATTATTCAAACGAATGATGCGCTGTTCGGGTTTATCCTGCGTGTGGACAATCCTTGGGCGAGTGCCTCCTATGCGGGCTTACTCTGGCAGTTGGCATTGACTGCGATGGCGGGAAGCGTGTTCTTTATGGGATCGGGCGCGATTGGGATCGATCGGTTGATCTTCAAACCATCTGTGCGCGATCCATATGTGCATGGCGATCCTAAAGCAGCCAAGATCAAACGCAATGCTGCCCAGCCTACGCCAGATCGCAGCGAGTTTGACCGYACCCCCAACCCAACGCCTTAACTGCTCTACCATGATGCAGTGAACCAAACGACCAATCAACCCCAGAAGAATACTCCACCCCGAGCTTTCAAGCGCAACCTGCTTCGATGGACGGTGCCTCCGGGGGTTTCGATCGGGGTACATGCAATCTTGATCGGCGTGGTTGCGTATATTGGGATGCAGATCAGCGCACAAGATTCGCCATCCAAGCAGCTCCCGATGGCCGAGCTCGCACTGCCCGCGCCGACCGAGCTTCCAGAACGCACCAAACCAGAACAACACACGCCCGCGAATGATTCTGTACGAAACCGAACATATACGCCTGTGCCTCCGAGCGAACTCGAACACGCAGCAGCCAACCTTGGCGATTTGAAGTTTACCAAGCCTGCGATGAATCCGGTTGCCCTCGAAGCGTTGCGAACCTCCAACGCCCAGATCTCACGACCAGAAAGCGCGACCCCTCCCACTGTTCGCTTCGCGGGGGTACAAACCCAAGCGGCGCGCACAATCGTGTATGTCGTCGATGGCTCGGGCGCGACCGCCAACAGCTTCGCCTATCTCCAAACCCAGCTTCTCCAATCAATCGATCGGCTCTCGCCCACCCAGCGGTTCCAGGTCGTGCTGTTCCGATCGTTCGACGGGCACACCATCACCCACGCGCCGATGAACAAAGGCAGCAAACTCGCCCGCGCAACCCCCGCCAACAAGCAACGCGTCGGGCAATGGCTCGATACGATTCATGCACGCGGGCGATCAAACCCGGTGCAAGGCTTGCACGCTGCCCTTGCCCTCAAACCGGATCTTGTGCTGCTCATTACGCGATCGATCCATCGCACCGAGATGGGATGGGCCCAAGGGCAACGCGCGATCTTGCAAGAACTCGACACGCTCAACCCACAGAACCCGATCACAGGGCGACGCAAAACAATCATCAAAACGATTCAGCTTCTTGATGAAGACCCGACCGGAATCATGCTTGCGATCGGCGTTAAGCATGGCGACGGGACGAACGACTATCGCGTGGTAACCTATGAAGATTTGGTGCATGATGATGAGCCCGACGATCTGAACCAACGCTCGATCGGCGCGACCAACGAACAACGGATCGCTGCTGCCAGTGAGATCATGGGGACACTCGCTTCATCGGGCACGAGCTTCTCGATTTTCTATAGCTATGGCGATCGCGCTCAGCAAGAGCAAGCGATGCAGGCTGCCCGTCAGATCCGATCGCTTGTTCGCCCGCTCGCACAGGCGGACGGGCGGGCTGCGATTCTTGATGCACAGGCAACGCTCATTCTTTCGATCATCGAACCCGATGCGGTGGGCGAGCCTGAGCTTTCTGCGATTGTGCAATCACTCGACCGCGTGATGTACACCGATCCCAATACCGATGCCCAGCGGGTGCTGGGCGTCGCGTTGGCGATGGTGCAGCTCGGGCAGATCGACGGAGCTCGATCGCGGGTGATCGAGTTATTAACCCTGGCGGACGAGCTTGAGCTTGATCCCTCGACGCGTGCCCAAGGGGTGTTGGCATTGATTGCAATCGGGAACTCTCCGACAACTCTTGATGATCTGATGTTTGATCTAACGACCCGATCGCCCTTCCTCACCGCCAACGGCTCGATTGATGCAGTCTGGGGCTTGATTCTCCGCGAAACCAAGACCAAAGCTCGGCTATTGAGTAACTTGCCCGAGCCTTGGGAGCCGATGGTTTCGATTCGTCATAGCGCGAGGAACAACGAGCCGATCGCCAACTATATCGATACCCGAATCGCCCTGATTCTTGAATCTGTTGGTTCCCCTCAACTCAATGCAGCGTTGCCCAACGCGGTGCTGCTCGCTGCTGCCAATACGATGGCCCACTCGATCGAACATCGAGAACGAGCGATGGATCTGCTTTCAGTAATTGCACATCGCCAAGATGATCCGATTCAGGCAAGTGATGCGCTCTGGCGGATCGGGGTGCTTGGGCGGGCGATCAACACCCCGGAGAATTTGACCCGATCGGCCAAAGCACTCACCGAGTTGGCGACGAACTATCCAGAGCATGAGCGTGCTGCCGATGCGATTGCAGGAGCGATTCATGCGACACCGATCCACCGGGATGATCTCCGCCAAGATCGGCTTGAGATCGCGGTGATGCAGTTCGCAGACCATCCGCAGATCGATCTTTGGCGATTAGATCTTGCTGAGTTGCTCACCGACTTTGCTGCGCTTGATGTACTTGATCCGATCACCCCCAATACCCGCGAAGGCGTGCTCGCGGGCGAACTGTATGAACAGATTGTGCTGGGCATGCTCGATCGGTTTAGCGATCCGCAGGTTCAGCGCGGGCTTGGGCTTCGGATGCGCGATGCTGCGGTTCGTTTTGATATCCCGGGCGCACAGTTGTGGACAAAGCGGGCAACACTCTATGAAATTGAGCTTGATCCACAATCGGCGATCGCATCTATTGATCAGTTAATTGCTGATGCCCTCGCACAACATCAGCCTACGGATGAGCTTGAACTCATGCGTGCCCAGACCCTTGCCGGGCTTGGGCAGGCCCGGTTGGCATTTGAAGCATTGAGCGCGTTGAGTACTCGGATTGACACAACCGGGAACCACACAAGCACTTACTGGCAGGCGTGGGCATTGATGCTCGAAACGATTGTGGACTCTGGTTCTGAAAGCGATAAAGCTGACGCGGTTGGGCACATTGCCCGCCTTGAGTTGATCGATCCAAATCTTGGCGGATCTCCTTGGCGTCAACGCATCATCGCTGCGAGACAGACGCTACACTGATCGTCGTGAGTACCAACACCATGCCCAAGCCGTCTCAAGAATCTCAAAACACCCATCCGAGCGAGGATCTCAACGCTGATCTTTCGCACGATTTGTCGCCAAAGCTCGCTCAGGCATTGGCCGGCAAGTTCTTGGTCTTTGATGGCCCGGACGGCTCGGGTAAGAGTACCCAGCTGACCATGTTCCTCAATGCGACCAAGCGTGCCGGGATTACCGTCACCGAAGTGCGCGAGCCCGGAGGCACCGAGATCGGCGAGAAGATCCGGGCAGCCCTGCTCGAACATCTCGATCGTGAAGAGATGAGCCTGCGATGTGAGATGCTGTTGTATATGGCATCGCGTGCCCAGCTCTGTGAACAAGTCGTCGAGCCTGCGCTCAAACGCGGAGATCTGGTCGTCGCAGACCGGTTTTTGGCATCGACCTTTGCCTATCAAGGAGCAGCCGGTGGGATTCCATACGCTGAAATCGAAGCAGCAGCCAAGATCGCGATGCAGGACATCGCGCCCGATGCGACCCTGATCTTCGATGTCGATCAACAAACCGCAGCTTCTCGGCTCAACCCGCTGCTCGATCGGATGGAAGCCAAAGGCGCGATCTTCCACGCCAAGGTCCGCGATGGATACCACTCGCTCGTCGAATCTGACCCAGATGCCAAGCGTTACCTGGGAGTCGATGCGACCGGGACACCCGACGAGGTGTTCAACAATATCAAATCGGTGCTCGAACGCCGATTCCTTGATCGCTGAGCCTCTATACTCCTCCCATGATGACGCAAATGATGCAGAACATGCAGTGGTGGATGTTTATCCCAATTTCGTTCCTTGCCGGCTCGGTCCCGTTTGGATATCTCATTGGCAAAGCCAATGGGATCGATATCCGCACGGTTGGATCAGGCAATATCGGGGCGACGAACCTTGGGCGGGCGTTGGGCAAGAAGTTTTTCTATATGTGCTTCTTCCTCGACATGACCAAAGGCATGATGCCCACGCTTCTCGCTGGATACTTCATGCACGCATTGGGCACGATGCGCGTAGAAACAGCAGATGCGTATTGGTGGCTTGGTGTGATGATTGCCTCGGTGCTTGGGCATATGTTCACCCCTTGGCTCAAATTCAAAGGCGGCAAAGGTGTCGCAACAGGATTGGGCGCGATGGTCGGGATTTTGCCCGCGATGGCGCTGCCAGCAGCGGGCGGGTTGATTGTGTTTTTGATGGTGCTTTTTCTTTGGCGATATGTCAGTTTGGCATCGAGCGCAGCTGCTGCGAGTTTACCAATGTGGACTTGGTTGGTATTCTCGCAATACCAAACCCTGATGACCCGCCAGGCATCGACACGGATGGATTGGGATCGGTTGCCTGCGGAGACCATCGRGCAGATTAAGTCCGATATCCCCAACTATGGCATCCCGTTCTTGATGGTGTCATTGGTATTGGCGTTTCTGGTGATTTACAAGCATCGCGAGAACCTTGGGCGGATTATGGTGGGGACTGAGCCTCAGATTGGGTGCGAGCCGACGAACACGCTCGATGGGGCTGTCGAATCTGTTGATGATGAATCTACCCAAACGGGTCAAGAGTCTGCGTAAACCCTTCTGGGGTGTTTTCTCCCCCTTTAAGACTGATCGAGTCAAGGGGTTCGTGCCGATATCGGGACTATGTCTCTGAGAATCTGCTCCACCAACCAGGATAACCCGCCCAACCGGAACCTTGTTGATGGATTGGGCTTGAGTTGTGTCAGCCTCGGGACGATGTGTATACCACGCTCARTGGTGYACACCMTTGTCTATGGAGGTTWWCGATGCCTTAYYTGAARCTWYMYCGGGAYGAACMAGAAACCCTCGCGCCGCAACCATTGCCATTTATAGATGCATCAAGCACCTGGCGATCTGCGAGCAACTCAGACATGTCCGAGATAGACCAAGGAGAAGCACCGATGGATAGTATTGCCCAAGTCGAACTTGCCCTAAGCCGAGTTGAAAGCACCTTTGAGAGCTTGAACGAGCAGGTCGATGAAATCTGCGAACCCATCCGCATGGCCGACTGGCTCGACAGCCACGACGACGGGCCATACGCTGCGTAAGTAGGACGACGACAACTGATTGATGATGTGCCACAGCCGAACGGTTGTGGTTTTTTTATGCCTTGCGATCACGCTGGTTTCTATTCCGGGTTCATGATCGGATCTTGACCACCACCAGCGTTTCATCGTCAGCCTGGTCTGCGAGCCCAACAAACTGGCGCATCGACCAGAAGACCCTCTCGACAAGTTGCTCTGCGCTGGCATCAGGAACCTCTTCAAGATATTCAAGAACTGATTGTTCTAGGCGAGGCTTGCGGAAGCGATCCATATCGAAGTTGGTCGCGTCGGTGATGCCATCGGTGTAGGCGACGAGGTAGTCGCCGGGTTGAAGCTGGGCGGTGTGCATGGTGTACTCTTCGCCGGGGATCACGCCGATGATAAGCCCTTCGCCGGGGAGTGTGTTCGCTTGCCAAACTCCGTCGTTGTCTTTACGAAGAAGCAAAGGCGATTCATGCCCGGCAACAACATAGCGCATCATGAGTGATTCTGGATCGATCATCGCATACCAGATCGTCACAAACTCGGACACGGTCGTATCGCGATAGACCGCGTCGTTGGTTCGGATCATCACGCGTGAGAGATCGTCGCTCAGCTCGGCGTAGGCGCGGAGGGTTGCGCGAACTGCGCTCATGAGCAATCCCGCGACGACTCCTTTGCCGACCACATCGCCAACGAGTACACCGAGTTGATCGCGGACATCGAAGAGATCGTAGAAATCGCCTCCGATTTCTTGGCTTGGGCGATATCGCCCGGCGAGTTCGATGTGTTGATGCTCGGGTGTTTTTTCGGGGAGCATCCGTTTTTGAACAGCGCCTGCGATTTTGAGCGAGCGGTGCATTCGGCGTTCGCGGGCTTGGAGCTTGAGCAGGCGTGCTTGTTCGACAGCAGCAGCAGCCGACTCGGCGATTGATTTGATGAGCTGGCGTTCGCCCGATGAGAACTCGCGTGGTGTTCTGGCGTAGAGCCGAATGACCCCGATGGGGCGATTGTCGAAGACCATGCCGGTGCCTAGGAAAGCGATGAGCCCTTCTTCTTGGCAGCTTTGAGGCACAAGAACACGCGGGTCTTCGGGGAGGTTCTTGGATRTARMCAMNTTNCGCCARSRWRSCKMYSRSKWYCRAARAWSSSTKSCYKRSMTRMYRSCRCCKKMWWKSSRARYMWRKSWTCSMMRASCYGWRSSRAAGCGGATCGGCGAAGCTCATTTTCGAGCTCGTTGTGCGCCAGCCCGTCAGAATCTTCAGGCAAAAGCATGATCGCGCCCGCATCAAGATTCAGCACTTCGAGGGCGAGTTCGAGGGTGAGCCCGAGCATATCTCGGACGCGCCCGCCTTGGGCGAGCAGCGAGCTAAGCTTATACAGCACACCGATTTCGTTTACACGATATCGGAGCTGAGAAACATCGGCACACATCTCGCTGGCCGTGACTGCGATGAGCTTGGCGATGCGTTCGAAGAGTTCGCGTGTCTTTGGGTCAGAATCTGCACTTTGAGAAACAACCACTGCGCCGAGCGAYTCGTCGGCGATGGTGATCGGCAACACAGTCGCGCCATCTGGGATCGATCGCACGATGCCTTGGTGCCCTGGGTCGGATGAATCGAGCACCAGCCCGCGTTCGTCGCGGAGTTCGATGGTGGCTTGTCCGAGTTCGGTGAGTGAATCGCACAACGATGCGATCGTGCCCGTCGTCCAATAGTCGCGCAGCGAATGCCCCTTTGGGCGATCGAAATCAGTGGGTTGCGGACTCATTGGTCTGTGTTTTACTCTTGATCGGTTCCGTCGTCAGCACCTTCGTTGGTTGGACGGGAGCTTTGTGTTGGTTTGGCCCAGAGCTGGGAGAGCAAGCTGGCGAAACGACGATCGGATTCGCTGCCCCACTCATMGACGATTTGAAGCCCGCTTGTAACGAGTTCTTGATCATCGATTTGATAGCCCAGATAAGCGAGGAGCAAAGCGGATGAGACGCGTACGCGATCGCTTTCGAGTCGACGAGCGGAGAGTTCTGGGCGGGTGATGCCCGATCGCTCTTTGAGTCGGCTGATGAGTGTTTCTATTCGAGCGGGCGCAGGCAATAGATTTCCTGAATAGCGTGATGCGACGACCTCTGGATGGAGCGAGAACAATGCTTGGAGATTAACCGATGCGCTCAATACCATCCCGGCGCCAATTTGGGCGTGGATTCGTCCGAGCTGGGAAGGGATATCTTCTGGACGCACAGACAAGGCGTGGGTGAAGCGTTCTTCGGCGTCGAAGTATCGACCGGCTTTGATCATTCGTTGCCCTGCGGTGATGTGCTCGGCGTAGATATCTCGATCCTCTGCGCCTGGGTCGTAGAGGGTTTTGATTTCGGTCGCTGCGGTGCCTCGGAGGACTTCGAGGGTTTCTGGGTCGATCGCGATTTGGGTTGGATCGTGCAGCTGCACGCCGACGGGTGATGAGTTGAGCCCTTTGAGGCGTTCTTTGATCGACTCGGACAATGGGCTTTGATCTGTAGTATTGATCGGATCGGTTGTGCCTGGGACGATCGGTGGTGTTGTGGTTTGATCTTCAGGATCAGTTGCTGAATCTGTATTCCCATCTATGCCTTGATCCGTGCTGTCTGCGGGTTTCATGCCATAGAGTTTTTCGCGAAGATCTTGCATCTGACGGATGAGCCAAGCGTCGTTTGTCTCAGATTGAAGAGCGCCGGCCATATCGCCCGCTTTGCCTCGCTCACGGATCTCGTCGATGTGGGTGCGCATCTGTTCGACGAGCCCGTCGTATGAGCTCACYWMWMRKKYKKWKSCKWYRGKMGYGGMWKYGRTAWTSKSYGRWRKWYRWKCMWCRASMRSKTYWRRWGTTKTYWYAWYWCYTTSTWTYWYTGGGGTCGATATGATCCCAAGCAAAGGTGATGCGACGAGCCCAATCGGGTTGCGCTCGACGCCTTCGGTATAGACCGAGAGCAGTGCGGGCTGCAAGCTTGATGTTGTTGCGTAGGTTGAGGATGATCGGAGCGTGCCGAGCATTGAGCCGGATTGATAGCCTGTCTCGTAGCCACCTGTTGAGGAACTTGTTGATCGATCTGTGGTTCGTCGCCCGTCGAGACCGAAGGGTTCTGTATTGACCCCGAGGGTTGAAGGCTGACCAAAGGTTTGAGGGCGGGCGTAGGTGCTGTTGGAATAGCTGTTCGAGAAACTATTGGAATAGCTTCCATCGCGGGTGACAGACATGCTGCCCATGAGGTTTCGTGGTGGTGCTGAGCCGGTGGTGAGGGCGAACTGATATTGGAGCGCGTCGGTCCCTCGGATGCCCATGCCTGCGAGCCCGGAGTAGAGCGAGTCTCGGCGGAAGGCAAAGAGTGAATCTGAACCCAGATCTGCGGAGAACTCGCCAGCTGCTCGGTATCCAAGATCACCACGAAAACTGAGCCCGCCGGGCGCGTTGCCGGTAGCGATGGCGTTACGGAAGCGGAGTTCTGCGGTGAAGTCTGGGCGGGTGTAGWTTCTTGAGCCGCTTTGGCCGGTGTTGKCGTCGAGCGCGCTGCCGTCACCGAGGGCGTTCTGGGCGTTGGCGGTGCCAGCGAGTGCGACGAGCATCGTCCCGATAAGCATCGGGATGAGTCGGGATTTGCGAGTGGTTGTATTGAGAATCATGTGATCGCTTAGGCTGGGCATTGGTCGCTCCTTGAACATCTCTATTATACTCGGTTCGATGGGTGTCTGGTTCACAAAATCTTGATGTTCGGTGCGCCGAATTGGCCTATTTTGAGCGAAAAACCACCGATCCTGGGCTGGATGGGTGGTTGATGAGCATTGTGTGAATATTGGTGCGAGGTAGAGGGCTTGATAGAGGCGTTTGTTTTAGATGCTGCCGATGGTTGTCGGGGCGTTCATCATGTTCCGCACGATGGCGCACATGTCTTCGTCGGCTTCGGAAACGAGGAGATATTGGATGCCGTTGCTTATCCAAACGAAGAGGCTGGCACCAGCATCTTGGCAGGCTTTGGCATCGAGTGGATAAGTCATGCCTTCTTGCATTGGGAGCAGGCCCGGGTCTGGCGAGACGAAGAGGCTCAGCGAGACGCGCTCGCCGTTGGGTGCGATGGCATCGAAGCGAAGATGACCCGAGCGGGCGGTTGAGGGGACGGAACAATCGCCGCCACCAAAGAACTGGATCTGACCTTTCGCTTCGACCATATCAGGCAAGACAAGTTCGTGCCCGAACGCTTGGGAGAAGTATTGGGTGGCCTGGTTGATGTCGTGCTTGATAAGCTTGGCCTGGGCGACCTTGTCATCGCAACAGCGGGAATGTTCTCGAACCACAAAGTTGCTTACACGATTGAAGTAGCTTGCTTCTTGTGTGGTGAAGTGACTCGGCGCGCTGTTGGTGGTGAACGACACGCTTTGCCAGATGAGTGTGCCTGCGACCATCATGAGCAAGGCTGCGGCGATACCCATCATTGGAGATCGTGACCAGAAGCTTGGCGACTTGGTATAGGCACTGGCTGATTCGATCCCTTGGGCAAATGCTTCTTCGTTTTGCGGAGCGTTTGCTGCCATCGCGACGATCTTGGCGCGGAGGGCATCTGGGCAGCAGGGCTTGGTCATTGCTCGGCTACAGCAGCTTTTCATTGCTTTTTCGAAGGCGATTTGTGATTCGCAGCATGACTTTGTGTCTGGGCACTGGGCCATGTAGGCCTCGAGCTCTTCGCACTGACAATCAGTGAGTTCGCCATCAGCGGAAGCTCGCAACAACGCAGCGATGTTCATCGGCTGCCCGTTTTCCTGTGCGTGCTCGGGATGGTTCTGATCGTGTGTCATTGCGTTTGATTCGTTCCTTACTGCCTGTCTCTGGTTTGGTTTAGTCCGGCTCAGATGATAGGAGCCTYAAGCCCAGATCATCGACCACTTGTTCRTCACTCATGAGCTTGTCYGCCAAGAGCTTRCGCGCCCGGTGGAGTCGGCTCATSACGGTGCCGATCGGTACCCCGACGATCTCTGCGATCTCGCGGTATTTGAGCCCATCGACGCCCCAATACATGAGCACCTCGCGGTACTCATCCTTTAAATCTTCGATCGCCGACTTCAATCGGCCATCGACATGCTCCCAATCGAGATCGGTTCGATCCCATACCGGAGGCGGCTCATCAGGCATCAACTCGCTCGATGATTCGTTGAAGAACTCCTCGACAGCCATTGGCTGACGGGCTTGCTTCTTGATCCGGGTGTAGAAGACATTATGGCAGATGGCGAACAACCACGAGCGCATGCCTCCCGACCCGGAAGTCGGATCATCAGGAGCACTTTTGTCCTCGAACCGTTCGATGGTTTGAGGGCGAAATGCCCGCATGTAGACTTCCTGAACCAGCTCGTCAGCCTCTTCAGGCTTGCGAGAGAGATGAAGAGCCATTCGATACACAGCATCGAGATGCTCTAGGGCAAGTTGTTCGAACTTGTTTCGCTCCAACTTGTTGCCTGCCCTTTCTCTTCAGTATGGAAAACGATTGTGGGTTGGGAAGTATTCCCGGTTAGGGTGCATCATAGACCAGAACGAGCGGTTAGTTATGATGTCTGATAAGAAGGGCAAGATGGTACGCAGAGAGGGCAAAGATCACTGAGGGCGCAGAGGCAGATGAGAGGACTATTTCCTGCTCCTCCCCGCGCCCCGCGGGGAGGTGGGCCGACGAAGTCGGGT
>NVSM01000004.1:47902-78813 GCA_002401225.1 bacterium | reverse complement strand
CGGGCAGGCCGTGCGTGTGCCTGGTGATGGCGAGCCGCCGAGTGCGGAGCAWTCACCCAAYGGGCAAGGCACSCGCGGCGATCTGCATGTSGTKRTSCGTGTRAAGGCRCATGATYTGTTCGAACGMGACGGCGATCAYYTSTTGATGGAGATGCCGATCTCGTTCACGCAGGCTGCGCTCGGTGCAGAGGTCGAGATGCCAACACTCGATGGCAAGCGAACGCTCAACATCAAAAAGGGCACGCAGTACGGCGACCTCTTCCGCATCGACGATGCCGGTTTGCCGAACCTGCGGAACGGTCACATGGGCGATCTGATTGTCGTGACCAAAATCGAAACGCCTAAGAAACTCACGAAGAAACAAGAAGAGTTGCTCCGTGAGTTTGCCGAGACCGAAGACAAACATGTGAACCCTGAGTCCCACGGGTTCTGGAAGAAGATCACCGATATCATCGGTGGGTAAGTGTTGAAACGAGATTTTATTATGAACGATACACACGACCAAAGAGACGAAACGATCAACAGCGAAGCGGTTGATATGAACACAGATGCCGCCAAAGAAGCGGCGGCTGCTGAACAAGCCAAGCTCGAAGCCGAGCAGGCTGAGCATGCGACGCGGATGGAATCCATCCGTCAGTTGGCGTTGTCCGGCGAGCTCGAAGTGCTTCCAGAGCAGGCCGAGATTGTGGAGGCATTGCTCGACACGATCGCCAAGCGCGATGAGATGCAAGACAAGTTGATCCGCGCGGCAGCCGACCATCAGAACTTCCAACGCCGAGCGTCGGGCAACGAACGCGAAGCCCGCACCGGCGCAACCCAAGGCGTGGTGCAGTCGTTGATTCCACTGCTCGATACCTTCGAGATGGCGTTGTTGCAGGATGCCGAGAAGGTGTCCGCCCAGCAGGTCATGGACGGCGTGAAGATGATTCGTGACGAGTTCCTTCGGCTGATGTCCGGCTACGGCGTGAGTTCGATTGATCCAAAGGTTGGCGATGAGTTCAACCCGATGGAGCATGCCGCGATGATGCAGCAGGCTGTTGATGGAGTTGAGCCGGGACATATTTCGATGAACATGGGGATCGGTTATAAGCTCGGTGATCGTGTTGTTCGTCCTGCGAAGGTAGCGGTCGTTCCTGYTRTYGAAGAACCGACAGCCGAAGACGGTGAGGACTAAACATGCCGACCTATGACTACCGTTGTAAAAACTGCGACCATGAGTTCGAGCTTTTTCAGGCGATGTCTGCRGGYGTGAAGAAGAAGTGCCCRGAGTGCAARAAGATGACSCTCGAACGGCTCATYGGYACGGGTGCCGCGGTGATTTTTAAAGGCTCAGGTTTCTACGAGACCGATTACCGATCGAAGTCATACAAGAGCGATAAAGAAGCGGATTCCAAAGCGGCGAAGAAGGCATCGGAATCAAAATCGGATAAAAAAACGGACACCAAGTCTGAGAAGAAACCCGAATCCAAGCCTGCAAAAAAAGATTCATCCAAAGCCAAGAAGGATTRACCMATGCCSATCATCGGSAYCGGCGTGGACATCGTCGARACAGCACGCATCGCAAAGCTCTTGGGCAATCATCCCGAGCGGTTCCTCGAACGCTGTTTCACCGCTGGCGAGCAGGAAGATTCCAAGAGYAAYAAGCGWCAGMAYGARCAYCTSGCGGCAAGATTCGCCGCCAAGGAAGCAGCACTCAAGGCCCTTGGTACCGGCTGGGCGCAGGGGATAGGCTGGACAGACATTGAAGTTGTGAAAGAAGAATCGGGCAAGCCTTGTTTGAAAATCACCGGGCGAGCACTTGAGGTCGCCGATAATCTTGGCATCACGAAATGGCACCTGTCATTGTCCCATATTTCCACCCACGCGATCGCTACGGTGATCGCAGAGAGCGAATGATTCATTATGCCATTGCCGACTGTATTGATGACCGAGGTTGTGCGATCTTCACAGCAGGGTGATTCGCATGGCGGGGCGTATTTGATCGACCTTGAAACAAAGAAGTTCGAAAAGGTACTCGACTGGAACCGGATGGACATCGTCTGGGAAGGGCGTGGCGGCGGGCGCGGGCTTCGCGGCATCTGTTATGTGGGTGAGGAAATCTATATCGCTGCGGGCAATGAACTCTTTGTGTTTGATCAGCAGTTTGCTGTTTTGCGTTCGTTCAAATGTGAATATCTTCGTCATTGCCATGAGATCGCTYATGACGGCGAAGGGTTTATTTATCTCAGTTCAACAGGATGCGATTCGATCCTGCGCTTTGATGTTCATGCAGGCAACTTTGATTTGGGCTGGTGGATCCGTCCCGTTGTGCAACAGCGTGAAGGAAAAACAGTTACTGTCCTATCGGCAAATGAATACAATCCTGCGCATCCAGACGGGGCTCATTTCAAAGATACTTTGCACATCAACAATGTGTGTGTGCTTGGAAAAACGCCGGTGTTTTCAGGGCTCTGGATGAGCATGCTCGTCGCGATCAAAGATGGTCAAGCGGTACCGTTCGCGGTGGTTCCAGAGACTACCCATAACTGTCAGCCTCTCGGGCAAGGGGTTGTGATGAACTCGACCGGGCAAGATGCTGTGGTGATGGCGGATCGTCAGGGGAATCCGGTGAAGCAGTTCAATTATCCGCGGTATGAAGAATCCGAGATGACCAATACGAATATTCCAGGCGATTATGCTCGTCAGGCATTCGGGCGTGGGTTGTGTGTGGATATGGAAAATCGTTTGGTGATTGCTGGGTCTTCGCCGGGGACGGTGAGTGCGTTTGATGTACAATCTGAAGAGATGGTCGCGAGCGTTCAGGTCTCGAATGATTTACGCAACGCGCCCCATGGATTAGAGATTTGGCCTTATTAAAGGAACGCACGATGAATCTAGGCTTTGCGCTCACAAAGAGTTTCCTCAAGAATCCATTGCGGACTTTTATGGTCGACGATACGCGTTCGTATCGTGGGATTGATCTCATGGTCGCCGGGATGCACATCGCCGATACGGTTGATGCGAAAACATCTTTGCCTCGCGTGGGGATGTTGATTCCGACATCAGGGGTCTTCGCGGCAGCTGCGTATGGCGTGTGGATCGGTGGTCGCACGGCTGTGCCGATGAACTACCTACTCGATGAGAAAACACTCAACTATGTCATCAAAGATTGTGGCTGCGATTTAATTATCGCATCTCGAAAACTGATCGAACACATCGGGTTTATCCCCAAAGTGAAGACGATTGTGTATCTCGAAGATATTGATTTTAAATCGTTGCCATCGCCAAGGCTTCCCAAGTTTGCAGCAACCAACGATCTCGCGGTCGTGCTGTATACTTCGGGCACTTCGGGCAAACCCAAAGGGGTGATGCTTTCGCATGGCAACTTGTTGTCGAATGCGTCGCAGTTGCATGAACATATTCATGTGGGTAAGTCGGATGTGTTCCTTGGGATCTTGCCTCAGTTCCATAGCTTTGGGCTGACCGGTCTTACGCTGATGCCCATGTTGTTTGGCTGCAAGGCGGTCTATACCGCTCGGTTCGTGCCTAAGAAAATCGTTGGTCTGATTAAGAAGCATCGCCCGTCGATCTATCTTGCGATCCCATCGATGTACAACGCGATGCTTACGGTGAAGGATGCGACCGCTGAGGACTTCGCTTCGTTCCGATTGCTCATCAGCGGCGGCGAGCCTCTCCCCGAAGATGTTCGCACTCGATTCGCCGACCGATTCAATCAACCGATTGTCGAAGCATATGGACTAACCGAAACAGCGCCGGGCACCAATGTGCTTTTGCCGAGCGATGATCGAGCAGGGACAGTGGGGCGTGCGCTGCCGGGTGTGGATCTACGCATTGTGAATCCTGCCAATGGACAAGTTTTACCACACTCAACCGATGGTGAGCTTCGGATCAAAGGCCCCAATGTCATGCAGGGATACCTTGGGCTCGAAGAAGAAACCCGTGAGGCGTTTGATGCCAACGGGTACTTCAAAACCGGAGATATGGCACAGATTGATGCCGATGGATTCCTTAAGATCACAGGGCGAATCAAAGAGATGATGATCGTTGGCGGCGAGAATGTGTTCCCGCGAGAAATCGAAGAGATCCTTAATGCCCACCCGGCGGTTCATGATTCAGGTGTGATCGGGCAAACTGATTCGATGCGAGGCGAAGTGCCGATCGGGTTTATCGAACTCGAAGAGGATCAAACGGTTGATCTAGGTGAGATCAAACAATGGTGCCGGGATCGGCTCCCCGGCTATAAGGTGCCCAAGCGGATCGAGATCATTGATGCTCTTCCTCGCAACGGCACAGGAAAGATCATGCGTCGGGCATTATCTCCCAAACTTGAGCCTGCCAAAGCCTAGTTTGAACGACCATTTATAGGCCACTGCCTAGACTCCGCTCCGGTGATTTTTCGATCACCGACACACTCCCAAAACACCCAAACACACGGAGCGAACGCAATGGAACTGTACATCGATACCGCAAATCTTGACGAAATCAAAGAGGCCCACGATTTGGGAATCCTCGATGGCGTCACCACCAATCCATCATTGATCGCTAAAGAAGGCATCGACTACGGCGTACGCCTCGCAGAAATCTGCAAGGTTGTTTCAGGCCCGGTCTCCGCAGAAGTCATCGCGACCGAGTTTGACAAGATGGTCCCCGAAGGCCTAGATCGCGCCAAGATCGCCCCGAACATTGTCGTCAAGCTGCCATGTACCCTTGACGGCATTAAGGCGTGTAAAACACTCTCCGATCAAGGGATCAAAACGAATATGACACTTTGTTTCCAAGCGATGCAGGCGATGCTCGTCGCCAAGGCTGGGGCATATCTCGTGTCGCCGTTCATTGGTCGACTCGACGACATCTCTCAAGATGGCACTGAGTTGATCGCGCAGATTCGCACCATCTACGACAACTACGGCTACGAGACCAAAATCCTCGCAGCCTCGATCCGCCACCCAAAGCACATGCTCGAATGTGCGTTGATCGGTGCGGATGTAGCGACCTTGCCTTTGAATGTCATCAAGCAACTCGCCAAGCRTCCGTTGACAGATAGCGGCATCGAACGCTTCTTGGCAGACTATGCTGCCGCGTTTGACAAGTGATCCGCGATTGAACGAGTTTTCAAGCCGTACCGTTTGGTGCGGCTTTTTTTATACTCATTCGACTTCGAAGATGAACTCAATTTCGACGGGCACATCGAGAGGCAATGCCGAAACACCAACAGCCGCCCGTGCATGTGATCCTGGCTCTCCGAAGATTTTAACGAGTAGATCCGAACATCCATTCGCAATCTGAGGCTGTGAACCAAAGCCAATATCTGAAGCCACAAAGACCCCAACGCGGATCACTCCAGTCACTTTGGAAAGATCGCCTAGATGATTCTGTAGGTTTGCGAGTGCGTTGAGGGTGCATTGCTGAGCACACTCGATGGCTTGTTCAACCGAGACCTTTGAGGGCACTGCTCCGGTTGCCATCAGGGTGCCGTTAAGCATTGGAATCTGCCCAGAGATATACACCAAGTTTCCGCTCTGGCGGGCCGGAACATAGGCTGCGACTGGCTTTGGGGCATCAGGAAGGGTGATATTCAGATTTTTGAGCGATTCGTTTGGGTTTAAATTGGGCATTCGGAGCCTTCAGGATGGTAAAATAGGGTGTTTTGGTGATCATCCGGTCAGAAACGGAACAGATCGGGTTGCGATCCGAATAGGAAGATGATATGCTTGCCATGCAAGTCGGCATCGATAGGTGCCAATGGTATTTGTGAATCGGCCTGACGAAATATGCGTCCTTATTTGGGTCCCCTTATGGGATACACCCGTTTTCTTGATTCTGCCGAATCACACATGCCGACATTTCGGCCTTCGTGTCCACCGGGCTAAGCGTGGACGATGTGTGTTTCAGGACTGTTTCATCTGTGGAACAGATCAGTCGCTGGAATGCTTCAGGCATCCGCCGATCAGCTGTATAGCTCTCGGTATTGACTTAGGAGTCAAGGAAATGAAAAGAACAAGAAAGAATGCGTTTACGCTCATCGAACTTCTGGTGGTTATCGCGATTATCGCGTTGCTCATCGGTATCCTTTTGCCAGCACTTGGTAAAGCCAAGCAGCGTGCAAACCAGCTCAAGGACTCGACCCAAATCCGGTCGGTCATGCAGGCAATGGTCATCTTCGCAGGCAGCAACAAGGATAACTACCCGCTGCCAAGCCGTATTGACCGCAATGATAAGACCATCGAACTTCAAGTCGGTGAGAACTCACAACTCAAGAACACCACTGGTAACATGTTCTCGATCTTGATCTCTCAAGGTATGATCGAAACCGGTATATGCTTTAGTGCTGTTGAACTCGGCGATTACGAAGAGTACAGCCTCTACCAGTTCGATACACCTTGTGGCGGCACACCAGGTAACAACGGCGGGAACACCGAAGCGATTTGGGATCCAAACTTCAAGGCGACCACGAATGACCAGGGTGTAGATGCTGGCCAAATGGGTTCAGTTTGTGCTGATCTCGATGGTTGGGAAACTCTCCCAGGCGGCTTTAGCTATGCTCATACGCCACCATTCGCATTCCGCCGTCCACAGTGGGCAAACACTTTCGACTCACTCGAACCAGCTCTTTCAAACCGTGGGCCAAACTACGAGCTCGATGGAGCGGGGAGAGATGGATCATGGATTTTGATCGAAGATGATGGCGCACAAGCTGGTGGTCCTGAACCTTTGGGTCGCAACTCGGTAACCCTTCGTTTGAACGGCAGCCGAACCGAATGGGCAGGCAATGTTGGTTTCAACGATACCCATGTTGAGTTCTTCAATCAGCCAGACCCAACTCAGATCATTTGGACATTCACTGACTCAACCATGACGAATGAGTTCCGCTCACAGCCAGACAATATCTTCGTAAACGAAGATGATGGCAAGCGTACAGTTGAAGGTATCGCTGAGCCAGGTGCGACTATTCAGCTTTCAGGTGAAGCAAACAACCGCAACGCTTACATGGTGCAATACTCACAAGTTGAGTTCGGTGCTGAAACACTCATCACCCCATACTACGATTGATTCTGAATCAAATCGAAGTTTGACTAGGCGAATGCCTAGTGGATGAATACATTCAAAGCCCACAGTTTTAAAGCTGTGGGCTTTTTTTTATTCAATACGCATTCCATTGATGACCAATCGCGGATAGGGTTGTGGTATCTGATGACCAAACCAGCTATGACCAAACTCGATCCACATTTCATTGACCAAGTTCGAGCCGTGTGTGGTTTTGATGTTTCGGCAGAGCCGCACATCATCGGGCTGTACTCGACAGATGCATCAATCTATCAAGTCGCTCCCCTTGGTGTCGTCAGCCCTGAGCATGTGGATCAGATACCAGAGTTGCTCCAGCTTTGCTCAGCGTATCAAGTGCCGATTCTGCCGCGAGGGGGGGCGACGAGCTTAGCAGGGCAGTGTGTAAATCAGGCATTGGTGATTGATGTCTCAAGGCACTGTGATCGAATCATCTCGGTTGATCCAGATCAGCAAGTATGTACAGTTGAGCCGGGGGTGTGCATTGATGATCTCAATGACATGCTCAACAACCAAGGCTTGTTCTTCGCGCCTGATCCATCCACAGCCCGCCAAGCGAACATCGGCGGGTGTATCGGCAACAATGCTGCGGGTGTACATTCGGTGCTCTATGGGCGAACATCCGAGAATGTGCTTGGCATTGAGGCATGCCTTGCTGATGGTACTCGGCTCAAGTTTGAGCAAGGGGCATCGGCCCAAGATCCAAAAGTGCGCAAGATCACCCTCGCGGTGATCGATATCGTTCGTAGGCATGCAGATCAGATCCGTGAACGGTTTCCAAAGACCATGCGCCGATCGAGTGGATACCAGCTTGATGTTATTCTTGAGCAGCTTGAATCAAACAACTGGGATCCAAACCGGGTCAATCTCGCTCCGCTCCTTTGCGGCTCAGAAGGTACGCTTGCGATGACGCTGGGCGCGACGCTCAAACTATACCCACTGCCAAAGTGTAAAGGGCTCGCGGTGATCTCGTTCGATGAACTGAGCGATGCAATATCCGCGGTTGAACCAGTTCTCGAACTTGGGCCATCGGGTGTTGAACTGCTCGATGATCTGATTATGGATCTCGCGCGAGCCAATACTCAATATGCTCGGTATGTAGATCTGCTTCCAGACTCAGGCGCGAAGGCGGTGTTGTTTGTCGAGTTCTTTGCAGATGATCAGGGTTCTCTCGAGCGATCGTTCGATGCGTTGACAAATCTCTTTCCGCACTTGCCAATGAAGTTGAGTACAGACTCGGTAGAGATGGACGAAGCGTGGAAATTTCGCAAGGCTGGCGAGCCATTGCTCCATGCGATTGCAGGGGATCGCAAGCCTCTAGGGTTTGTCGAGGACAACGCGGTTCCTGTCGCCAATCTGGGCGAGTTTGTTCGCCGGTTCCGAGCGATTGTTGAAGAAGAAGGGACAATCGCATCGTACTACGCGCATGCCTCGGTCGGTGTGCTTCATGTTCGTCCTTTGCTCAATCTTCGTGATCCCGCTGATGAGCAAGCGATGCATCGCATCGCGACCCAGGTCGCACAACTTGCCAAAGATCTCGGAGGCGTGCCATCAGGTGAGCACGGAGATGGCCGGGCGCGAGGGCCGTTCATCGAGTCCTATTTCGGTACTGATTTACTCAACGCATTTCGAGAAATCAAAGCGGTTTTCGATCCGGGCAATTTGCTGAATCCGGGGAATATCGTAGAGCCGAAAGCAATCGAATCGATCAGCGCACAAACACGGATCAAGCCAAAGAGTGTTGTGGTGTCTGTGCCCGATGTCGATACATACTACCAGTTTCAAGCCGAACAAGGCTTTGCCCATGCGACCGAGTTGTGTAATGGGGCGGGGGTATGTCGGCGCAAGCAGGGCGGCGTGATGTGCCCTTCGTATCAAGCGACACGCGACGAACGCCACTCTACGCGTGGGCGAGGCAATGCGCTTCGCTTGGCACTCACCGGACAGATTGATCTCGAAAAAGCAGGCGTGGGTGAGCCGGTATTTGATGATCAAGCTACGAAAGAAACGCTCGATTTATGCCTGAGTTGTAAGGGGTGCAAATCAGAATGTCCGAGTTCGGTCGATATCGCTAAGCTCAAGTCGGAGTATCTGGCGCAGGGATATAAGCAGAATGGGCATGTGCCTTTGGCGGTACGGGTGATGTCGAATATTCATCAGATCAATCGTGTCGGTTCTGTCTTTCCTTGGCTGACCAATGTGATGAATACTTTGGGCCCCAGCCGATCGGTGATGAATCATGCGCTTAATATTCATCCCAGCCGATCATTACCTAAGATGCACAAACCGATCAAACGGGTCGCTCTTGGAGAATCAACCAAACCCAAGGTCGTGCTTTTATGCGATACATTCACGACGCACAATGATCCGAGTGTCGCGGTGGCTACGGTTCGTGTGCTTGAAGCGTTTGGGTATGAGGTTGGTGTTGAGCCGGTGTCAGACTTTGGTCGAGCAGCGATCTCGCTGGGTAATCTTGAACACGCGATCAAAGATGCACAGAAAACAATGCGTCAACTTGAGCATCTGATCAATGATGAGCAGGTCAAGGCGTTGTTGATCCCCGAGCCTTCGTGTTTGTCCGCGATTGCGGATGATTGGATGGATCTCAATATTGATACCGATCGTGCATTGCTTAGAAAGTTCAAAGCCAAGGCTGCACTTCCAGAAGCTTTTCTTGAAGCGTGCTGGGCGGATCATCCGGTCACGCCCCCAACGAAACAGTTTATGGGCAGGCTCAAGTTTCATGGGCACTGTCATCAGAAATCACTCTGGGGCAATGCGTCATCATCAGCCGTTCTAGATCGGCTGTTCCCAGGGCAGGTGGATGTACTCGAAACGGGATGCTGCGGGATGGCCGGTTCGTTTGGCTATGCTGCGCACCGATATGACCTGTCGATGAAGATCGGGGAACAAGTGCTTTTTCCTGCTGTTCGTGCTGCGGGTGATGAAGACCTAATTATTGCGCCGGGTACATCGTGTCGGCATCAGATTCTTGACGGCACAAGCCGACATTCGATTCATCCGATCGAAGCGATCGCACGATTGCTCGATGATTGAGCTTGGTTAAACTAGGCATGGTTAAATAGGGCTTGGGACAAGCCGAGCGATGGATTCGATGAGCTCGGCAGCGAGTTTCCAGTGCGCACCCGTCGCAGCACCATCAATCATAATCCTGTGCGCACACACCGGGACAAGCAACGCGAGCACATCATCAGGCTCGACGAATGTTCGTCCATCCATCCATGCCCATGCGCGTGCAGCTTGGGCGAGGGCGAGCGAGCCTCGCGGCGAGAGCCCGACCAAGATCTCGCTTGATTCACGCGATGCGCGAGCGATCTCAACAATGTATTGGCGGATCGGTTCGCTTAGATGGACCTCGTCGACTTGGTTCTGCATTTCGATCACATCGTCCGCATGAATCACAGGCGTGACATGTTCGAGGATGGTGGTTGCTGGGCGGAGATCCAGTAACTCAACTTCGGCCTGTGCGTTTGGATAGCCCATCGAGATTCGCATCAAGAAACGATCGAGTTGGTTCTCGGGGAGTGGATAAGTACCCTCAAACTCGGCGGGGTTCTGTGTCGCAACAACCATAAATGGTTTGTTGAGCGGATGCGTGACGCCTTCAATTGAGACTTGGGATTCACTCATCGCTTCGAGCAATGCAGACTGTGTTCGTGGGGTGGTCCGGTTGATTTCGTCGGCAAGGAGGATGCTCGTGAAGATTGGTCCGGGCTGAAACCGGAGTTCGCCGCCATCGCGTGAGAAGATCGAAACCCCAAGAAGATCTGCGGGGAGCATATCTGGGGTGAGTTGGATGCGTGAAAACGGGCAATCGATCGACTTGGCCAGTATCGAGGCGAGCAGCGTTTTGCCCACGCCAGGCACATCCTCGAGCAGGACATGCCCGCGAGAGAGCAAGCAGCAGATAATCCAGTCGATCGCAGGGGAATCGCCAAGGTAGACTTTGGATATCTGGGTACGGAGTTTGTCGATGTTTGTATTCATTGTTTCAGATTCAATCATGTTTGCTATGGGATGCAGCGAGGTTTCTCAGTGCGTATCCTATCGTCTTCTACCGCTTATCGCAATCTGCGGATGCGGTACTCAATAGAGTCATTCGGGGCATGTCACGGATGGTTCCATCTGATATGCTCAAGTTTATTCGTTTCTAGGTCTCGGGACGATGAAATATGGATCACGCACAGCCGCCAGATGACGGCCAGACAACTCAAGATCACAACGCTCCCGAGGGGGCTGATCAAGCAAGTTCTCCATCGGTTTCTCAATCTGGTACTGGTGAAGCGATCGCTCGCCAACTCACCGGCGAACTCTTCTGCATCCATTGCGGCTACAACCTCCATGGGCTCTCGATACGCTCGAACTGCTCAGAGTGTGGTGTTCCTGTGCGTGCAACGATTTTGGGTATTGTTGATCCCAAGGCAGACGAGTTGATGCCTTTGTATGCGCCAAGGCTGACCGCGATCGGACTCAATGCGTGGAGTATTGGTGCGATGCTGGCGATTGTCATGATCTGGGTTATGCGAGCCGCAGATGTGATGCGAAATTCATTGAGTATCAACTGGACGCCCTTGCTTGCGCCTTGGTTCGGGATCGGGTGCTTGATCGCATCGATGATCGGTTCGATGACGATGATCCGATCACACCGCAGGGTGGGTAGGTTTGAAGCAGTTCGATCAGCATTTTCTGTTTCGTTGTATGCGCCGTTGATCTTTGTGTATAGTGAACTCTACCTTGGGAATGCGAGTGCTTCGGCTTTATCGGTGCTGGACCGATCAATCCTTCGGCTCGCCATGTTTGTACTCATTGCAGGGATCATCTATGGGCTTCGCCCGCAAGCGGTGGGGCTTGCGATCCGCTCGGTTGTGGTTCGGACTGGGCGAGTCGATCGTCAATCGTTGCTGGCGGTGCTTGCAGCGTTGGGGATCGCAGCGGTTGGGGATCTCATATTGATTCTGGGCAGCTTTGTGACACTCGGAATKRAYGATGTKCTYKCGATCRTYTCKRYSGTGGTSATCKCRYTRGGMTCGGTGCTSTTYACKGTTGGGATGATCAATATYTGYYTYGATACSMTYCGGYTSTNTCCYGNTSYTGGTKCGYCCKGGGGTYGGWYTGAGYGATATYTTTGARACCAACCGCCAGAAAKCSGCMCGCACCGGCGAAAAGTGAAACCAGATGGCGATCAAGCCGATAAACTCGTACAGGACGATCGGGCATCATCTGGTTTCGATCCGACACGGAGGTTTACATGGCTTTTTATACACATTCTGTTTCACGCAATGTTCTCGCAATTGCAGCACTCGCAACATCCACAGTCGTTGCTGGTGATGATGTCACCCTGGCGGTGATCGAAATATCTGGTTCACCGGCAGAGGTCGAAATTGGCTACACATGGCTCGGCGATGGGGCCAGCACACTCCTTGGGTTGATCAACACAATCGACACACTTGCCTATGACAAAGAGTTCGACGGCTTGGTTATTCGACTCAAAGATTCGGCGCTCAGCGTCACACAGGTCGAAGAAATCGGCCAAGCGATCGAGCGATATCGAGACACAGACAAGAAGGTGCATGTGTTTGCTGAGGCATACGGAACAAGCGATCTTTTGCTCGGTGCCTTTGCTGACGAAATCATTCTTCAAGCGGGAGGGTATATCTCGTTTCCGGGTTTGCACATGGAAGAGATGTACATGGCCGACACGCTCTCGTGGGTTGGTGTGCAGGCCCAACTCGTGCAAGTCGGCGACTACAAAGGTGCCAACGAAACCATGACCCGGTCAGGGCCGTCGGCGGCTTGGGATGAAAATATTTCGGGGTTGCTCGATGGAATGTATGCCAACATCCGAAGCATCCTGATGAATGGTCGAGGCATGACAGATCGCCAACTCGATGCTGCGATGCGCGTTGTTTGGGCAGCATCGGGTGAAGAAGCCATCGAGGTCGACATGATCGATGCGGTTGTCGATTTGCCTTTGTTTAAGGAACACTTAGAAGAAGAGTACGGCGAGGATATCAATTGGGTGTCAGATCCTTATGCGGTCGCGCAATCGGGTGTTGATTTCTCGTCGCCTTTGGCGATCTTTGGAGCTTTCATGGCCGAGTCTGGGCCGGTTCATATCGATCATCCAACGATCGCAGTATTGCACATCAACGGCACGATCATCGATGGCGATTCAACAGCTGGCGGCATGTTCGGTGGGGGATCTTCTGTTGGGTCACGAACCATTCGCAACACGATCGAAACGATTCTCAATGAAGATCTGATCGAAGGCGTCATCATTCGTGTGAACTCGCCGGGCGGCTCGGCGATTGCATCCGAGGTGATGTGGCAAGGGATCGAACGGCTCAAGTCTGAAAAGCCAGTGTGGGTCAGCGTCGGAAACATGGCAGCTTCTGGCGGGTACTATGTGCTCGTTGCGGGTGACAAGGTCTTTGTGAATCCGTCGAGCATCGTCGGGTCTATCGGCGTAGTTGGCGGCAAGTACGCGATGGGCGAACTGTACGAAAAAGCAAAGATCAATATCGTCGAACGATCACGCGGGCCGATGGGTGATCTGTTCTCGGCATCGAAGCCTTGGGATGCTGGTCAGCTGGCATTGATGCGTACAGAAATGAAGAAGACCTATGACCTGTTCACTTCGCGCGTCGAAGCTGGTCGGCGAGGGATTGATTTGAGTGAAACCGCAGAAGGCCGATTGTTTGTTGGTTCCGATGCAATTGAGAACAACATGGCCGATGAAATCGGAGGCTTAGACGATGCAATCAATGCGTTGGCTGCCGAGATCGAGATGGGCGACTTTGATGTGGTGCATTATCCCCAACCGCCAAGCTTTGAAGACATGATCCTCAACTCGTTCGGGCAGTTCTTGGAATCGCCAGCTAAGTCGATTGGGACTTCCCAGATCGAGATTATGCTCAGAACACTACTGGGTGATCAGCGGTATCTGGCAGTCGTCGATACGCTCAATGCCTTGTCGCTCTTGCGCGATGAAAAGGTGTTGTTAGTGAGCCCGCGAGCGATCTATATCAAGTAGGTCAATTGGGATCTGCATTGTGGATAACACATAAAAAAAGACCGGCCTTGCGGTCGGTCTTTTTGAATGATTAAAAAGCATGCTCAGATCGTGGTGATCTCGGTGGTCTTCTTTGTGAGCATGTCATCGACTTGCCCTTCATATTTTTTAAGCAGGTCTTGGATTTCGGTGTGGAGCGTTTTGATCTCGTCTTCCGAGTAGTGGGTGCCGTCTTGTTTGGCGAGTGAGTCGGCGTGCTTGTTCGCATCTCGGCGAGCGTTGCGGAACACGATCTTCTGCTCTTCGCCGACCTTCTTGGCTTGAGCAACGAGCTGTTTTCGGCGATCGGTTGTCAGCATTGGAAGCGACAAGCGAACTTGCTTGTCTTCAACCTGAGGATTCACCCCAAGGTTGGCCAGCTCGATCGCTTGGCGGATAGCGTTGGCCAATGATGGATCAAAGGGTTTGATGAGGATCTGTGATGGTTCAGGGATTGAGATCGCAGCGATGCCTTTGAGATCAGACTCTGATCCATAGCATTCGACTTTGATATATTCGACCATCGCAGGTGATGCCCGCCCGGCTCGGATGCCGGAGAGTTCGCTGGTGAGGTATTCAACAGCTTTGGTCATTGCTTCTTCAGCTTCAATAAGGATGGTGTCAGGATCGGTACTCATCGTGTATCTCCAAGGTATTCGTCTGGTGGGCAATCATATCCGTCGAGATTGGAATCGGCGAAGGATTTGAGGGTGTGTATGGGGGAAGTTTACTGTTCTACGCTCATCAAGGTGCCAATTTCTTCGCCTTCGATCACCCTGCGGATGTTACCGAGGTTCTTAAAATCGAATACCAGCACGGGAATATTGCGTTCTTGACACATCGTCAATGCGGTCATATCCATCACGCCGAGCTGTTTTTCGATGGCTTCGGTGAAGGTGAGGTTGGTGTATCGGGTTGCAGTGGGGTCTTTCTTCGGGTCGGCGGTATAGACCCCATCGACTTTTGTAGCCTTGAGAAGCACATCGCAGTCGAGTTCGGTTGCTCGCAGGGCGGCGCAGGTGTCGGTCGTGAAGAACGGGTTGCCGGTGCCTGCTGCGAGGATAACGACGCGTCCCTTGTTGAGATGGCGGATGGCTCGATTGCGAATAAAGGGTTCTGCGATGGCTCGGATATCGAGTGCTGAGAGCACACGCGAGTCGACGCCGATCGAGTCGAGCTTTTCTTTGAGGGCAGCCGCGTTCATCACGGTGCCGAGCATGCCCATGTAATCGGCGGTTGCTTGTTGGATATCACCCGATTTAGCAAGTTCTGCCCCTCGGATAATGTTGCCTCCGCCGACGACGATGGCGATCTGTGCGCCGGCTTTGGTCGCTTCGAGGACTTCATTGGCGATGATTCCGAGTTCTTTGGTATCGATACCGAACCCGTCTGGGGCACAGAATGCCTCGCCGCTGAGTTTGAGGAGGACCCGCTTGGGCGGTGTGCGTTTGGTGGTTTGTGCGGATTGGGACATCGATATCTCCAGGGATTGATTGCAAAGCCATGAACAATAGCCATCGTACTGGGCAAAACACGCCTTAATCATAGAACCCATCCGAACCGATGTGGTACCCTGTACGAACCGAGATATAGGCGTCAAGGATGATGCCAAATGGCGGGGGCATCCGATAGAGGGGTGTGGACTGTCATGAACATATGACTTGAGCAAGGACGCAAGGGACGACRCGCTACTTGGATCACCAACCAGCCATACCGAACACAGAAACCGGGCTTCCTGAGATTGAAGGAAAGTCTTCTCGCCGACGGTTTTTCGAGCGTGCGACGATTATGGGCGTGGGGATCTCTCTGTTGATCCATCTGGCGATTTTGCTTATCGCAGCGATTATTACCATCGACTTCGGATACGCTGATGCAGGCGGAGGCGATTCTGAAGATGTCGATTTCGCGGTCATCACCCAAGCAGATCTCGCCCAGACCTCATCGCCAAAGATCGAGTTCGAGAGCTTTGAAGTGGCGATCACACCCAATGAGATGGTGGTCGAGATCGATCTGCTCWCTGATGTCGGGCAAGATCAATCCGTGAGTGATCTCGCCGAGTCTATTGCCCCGAGCTTGAACCCTGGTGGCGGCTCGTTGACCAGCATCGATGTGAGCAACGGCAGCGCCGGGGCGGGCAGTGGTGAGGGGGCGAGTTTCTTTGGGCTCGAAGCCCAAGGGCGACGCTTTGCCTACATTGTCGATGTCTCTGGTTCAATGAACGCGCCGACCGGCGATGGCGAATCGACCCGGTGGGATCTGACACGAGCAGAAATCTTGCGTTCGATCAATGGGCTTGAAGAGAACATCGACTTTTATGTCGTGTTGTATTCAAGCGTTCCTTATCCATTGTTTGGGAATACGCAATGGATTCGAGCGGATACTTCGAACAAGCGATCTGCGGGCAGTGCGCTCTTCGGGATTGCTCCAGCTGGCGGCACCAAGCCTGTACCCGCATTCAGTCAGGTGTTTTCGCTCGATCCTGAGCCTGACGCGATCTACTTTATGACCGATGGATTGATTGGCACTGAGGCCCCCGCCGAGATTCGCGGGATGAACCGAAAAAACCGCATCCCGATTCATTGCATTCTCTTTGGAAATCTCGGCAACACCAACGACGCGAAGGCTGCGAAGAACATGCTGGGTAATATCGCCAAATATTCCGGCGGCAAGTTCACGCACATCGCTGAGGGTACACCATGATGATTCAGTCATTGATCGTTGGATTGGTATTCTGGAGTAGCGTGCTCGGTGAGCCTGGGGCTGATCCGAAAGCAGAGACAAAGACAGAGTCGGCGGACTCAACACTTGTGCGATGGTCGTCTGCTGAGCCGATCGTTGGCGAGGTGAGCGATGTGAACATGCAAGGCGTCATCATCAAGCGTATTGATGAGATTATTTCAGTGCATGTGCCTTGGTACGATGTGCATAGTCTCGATGGGGATCGAAAGCTTACGGACAAAAGACAACAGCTCGCCCAAGACGCGTGGCGAGCGCATGCTCGGCTTGTTCGTGGTGACTATGCAGGCGCGGAAACAATTTATGCACAACTCGAAGATGCTTACCTGTGGAAGATCGGAAAGCAGTCGGCGGATGTCAGCCTAGGGCTTGTCCGTTGTCGGCTTAATCGTCAAGATCGTGTTCGTGCGGTGATACCGTTTTTGAGTTTGCTCATGAGCCAGCCAAGCGAGGCTTTGTTTGGCGAACAGGCTATGGATGGTTTCGATTCTCAGTATCGGCTCTTGATTGGGTTGCCTCCGGTCTTTGGGGCGTTCGAATACAATCATTCGATTCCTTCTATGCCCGAGTTGGATTCCATTTCTACACGCCAGCGTGTTCTTGGTGGGTATTACGCCCTTGCGATGAACGCGTCAATCCATCGAACCAGTGAAGCCCAAGAGGAWCTCAATCGGTTGGCCGTGCTGATGCGTGGGCGTGACAATCGGGATTCGGGCCTTGAGTTTGTTGCTGATATGGTCATCGCGCAAGCTCACACCGATGCAGACAAAAGGCTGGCAGCCCGACTCGGTCTCGAAAGAAAAATTCGATCGAACCCTGACACATGGATCGAACTCTGGGCTCGGCTTGCTCTGGGTGTCTCGTTGATTGCCGATGATGAAACGCTCTCCAATGAGCGAGGCGCGATCGAGTTGATTCATGTGGTCGTTCGGCTCGATCAGGTCAATCCGCCCTTGGCGATGCTTGCTTCGCAAATCGCCAATGAATACTTTGTGCGCACCCAAAGATCGCCTTGGGGCAGCGCATTAGTTCTCGAATCCCAAAATGGCCGATCCAATAATTAACCAGGAAATGAAAGAGGAGCATATTGCTCATGATTGATATATTGAACACTTCGGCATTGGCTGCTCCCGCAACGCTCACGCTTGCTCAGGATTCTGGGCAAGCCAATCGTTCGCTGCTCGATTACATCGCGCAAGGCGGCCCGATCGGGATGATCATTATCCTGATTTCGTTTGTTGCGATCGGAATGATCAGTGCCCAGTTGTTTCGGATCCGYCGAGAGCGGCTCGCTCCGCCAGATTTGATGGACGACCTTCGAGTATTGCTCGCAGAAGGTGAYATCAACGCATCGATGAAGCGATGCGAAGATGAAGAATCGGCAAGTTATCTCTCGCGAGTCGTCGGCACAGGGCTCGTTCGTGCTTCACGCTCAGCGTTTGGGATGCTCGAACTTCGATCCTCGGTCGATGAAATTGAACAGCTCGAAGTCGATCGGCTGTATCGTTTGACCGACGGGATTGGCCTCATTGCATCGGTTGCGCCGATGCTTGGGCTGCTGGGAACAGTCGTCGGAATGGTCGGGGCGTTTGATACGATCACGCTCTCAGATGGGCCTGCTCGTCCTGACGCGCTCGCTGGGAGCATCTCGCAGGCGCTCATCACAACTGTTTTGGGTCTGATCGTCGCGATCCCGTCCACTGCGATGTACACCTTTCTCCGCAACCGGATCGATCATTTGACTACCGAGATTAATGAAGAGATCGACGAGATCATCGCGCCGCTCGAAGCTGCGCAGGGCTCGCCGACAGCAATAAACAAGCCGGTGCCAACATCACCACAAGGACCGCCGCAAGGACCAGCACGGGCGTGAGTAAAAAATCGTCCAAATCGAAGCACATGATTGAAGTTGATCTCACCTCGATGATCGATGTGGTTTTTCAGTTGATTATTTTCTTCATGTTTACCTCACAGTTTGGTGAGCTTCGAAGAACCGAGATTGATCTGCCGCATCAGCCTGGCGATGAGACAGAGGTTCACCATGAGCCTGCAATGATTATTGATCTGACAAACTCGGGTACCTATATCGTCGAGTCTGTCGAGACCAGCCTGATTGAGATTGAACGCTTGGCGAGGGCTGGGGTTGCTAATCAAGATGTTGCTGATCCGTTTGATGTGTTGGTGCGTCCAGATAGAAACGCTTCAGCGATTCATCTTGATCGGCTCTTGCTCCGGCTCTCAAACACCGGCGTCCAGCGATGGAAACTCGCGACCGTCGACGGGGGGGGGAGCTAATGGGCAAATCAAAGCGGAGATCCGCAACACTCGGAGCATTACCACTGACATCGATGATTGATGTTGTTTTCTTGCTTTTGATTTTCTTCATTGTGACAGCAAACTTTGCTCAAGATGAGCACAAACTGCCGGCAACGCTGGTGACCGAGGGCGGCGGGGTGCAATCCAATGATCTTCAGCCTCAGATTATTCAGATTTTGATGCAAGGAGCAATGCCCATATTTACGATGGGCGAAGTCGCGGTTCAAGATGCGAAGTCGCTTGAAGCGCTGCTCAAAAAACTTCCCAAAGAACCAGGTGTCGCGATCAAATGCGAACCCGATGTTCCGATCTCTGCGATCGCGGCTGCCCTCCAGGCAGCCCGAGATGCAGGGTTCCAAAAACGGAGCTATGTCCCATCCGATGGTTGATAAGCGTGTGATTTTATCTGGGGCTTTGGCACTGGTTTGCATAGGTGCGAGCGGTGTGTTCGCATCGCCGGGCGACGATCAAGTTTCAGAGTATCTTGATTCACATAGGATGCTCAGCCTGCTCGAGCTCCAACTCGAAGATCGGATCGCAGATGCAAAGGATAAGGACGAACGGATAGCGTTGGCCGAAAAGCTTTCGGGAATATATCTCGAACAACTCAAGTCCTACAAGCACGGCGATCCTTACCGAGAGTTGATCGTCAATCGTGCGTATTCATTGACCAAGCGTATGGGCTCTATCCCGATGTATGCGCTTCGGATTGAGCTTCTTATCGATGGCTATCTCGGTGCCGATCCAAAGGTCGAACTTTCGAGATTGGAATTGCTTGATGACGAAGGGCGTGCAGATGTTATTGTTCGATTGATAGATATCAAGCACAAGCTCAAGGCGCTGACACTCCAACTTAATCCCGCAGTCACTCGGCTCGAACGCTTGAATCAAAGGGGGAAACCAAGTGCGTCAAACTCAAACAACACACTCGCAGATCTCCGTCGCTATCGATCGTTGGCGCATTATTACCACGCATGGTCAGGGTATTCGCTCGCGGTGTTAAAGGATCAGCGGGTGCCTTCGGATGTGTTCGTTTCTTTCGGCTGGCTGCTCGGTGCTCAAGGCGAGCTTCCAGAACTGGCATCGTTTAATACCACAATGCTTGAATACGATCATGTCGCGCGTTCTGCGATAGGTGTCGCGATGTCATACGCACAAGCCAATGAGATGTTGCTCGGGCGGTCATGGATCAAGGCGGTGGTCGAATCAGAAGATGTGCCGATGGAGGCGAAGCGGGATGCCGAAGATAGGCTCTTGCAAATTCTTGCAATTGAGCGTGACTGGACCGAAGCCTATCGCTGGATTATCACGCTCGCGAATCAGCGTGATGAAGACAACGCGATGAGTGTTCCCGATGCTAGATTCGTTTCGCTCCGTTCACTCGAAGCACTCGAATCCAAGAGGGTGGGGCGTGGTGGGGCGAGCGAAGCAAAGAAGGTAGCGCGGCATGCAATCGAACAGCTTGTGGCGCATGATGAGATCGGGCATGTACTTGATTTGTACCGCCGATTCGATTCGCTGCCGATGTTGGCCAACAGTTTTATTACTAGCTATGCCCGTGCGCTGGGCGAACTCAACGAGGCTGAACAAGCCAGCGAACATGGATTATATTCTTCGGTTGCCGAACTCTTTGCACAAGCACTCAACTCGAATGATGCGAGAAAGTTTCCAAAGGAACGAGATGATTGTTCGCTCAAACTCGCATACGCAGAGATTCGCAGTGGGCGAGCCAAAGAAGCGATCAAGATTTGCGAGCAGTTAGTTGAGCAATCGCCAAGGGATCATGTAATCGAGGAAGCGAGATGGATGCGCATCGCGGCGATCGAGTCGGTGAATGCAGCTGCGGGGCGAGTTCACTCGGATAAACTTGAGCAGGCTGTACGCGAATACATCACGGCCTATCCGGCGACGGATAAATCGGCAAAGCTGATTCTTCRGCACGCGATGCAGGGCACTGTAGACTCGCGTGTTGCGATCGATACGCTCGGAGCGATTGGCGATGATGATCCAATCGTGATTCCTGCTCGCCGGGCGCTCGTGTCGCTTCGATACAAACAACTGCGTTCGACGGGGTATTCAGATCAAGAGTCGATCACGCAAACACTCGATATCGTGCGATGGATCAATGAGCAGCAGGCTTCGGATATTGAAGATCTCAACGATGCTCAATCAAGGTTGAGCACGATTCGGATCGGCATAGATCTTGCATTTCGCGCGGCCCCTGCAAAGGTCGAGTTTGCAGGGGATCTCATCGAGCAAGGCATCAAGATCCTCAGCTTCGATGCTTCGCTGGCGGTTCATCGGGCGGAGTTTGTGTATCGCCAGTTTGAGTTTTCGATTCGCCAAGACCGCATCGATGATGCGTTTGATTTTTTAGAAAATTTAGAGTTACTCGATGTTTCAATGTATGAGAGTGCTCGTGTCATGCTCTTGAATGATTCGATTCAGAGATGGCAAGTGGGGCAGAATATTCGTGTCGCTCGTCGGCTTGTGGATTYGGGGACGAGTGTGCTTTCGAAGCAACTCCCGGCTTATCCTGCCACGATTGGCAGCCAACTCTCAAAGGTTGCCGAGGTAATCGCGGAGTCGGCAGAGTATCTTTGGACTCGATCAAGTGATGAACAATCACGAGATTTGGCCTTGCGAATGTCGCTCTTGGTTCTTGATCGTGGGCAGCCATCTGAACCAGGACTGCGTCGAACCGCACTACTTACGAAGAGTGCTGGCGATTCAAAGAATGAACTAGAATCGTGGCTTCGCTTATTGGCTGCTCATCCTTCGACAGACGATCGTTGGTACGAAGCACGGTACGAATCGCTGCGGGTGATGCTCGGCGTTGATGCTGCTCGTGCAAGAAAAGCATATACACAGTTTAAGGTTTTGCACCCTAGTCGAGGCCCAGAGCCTTGGAATACCAAGATCGCAATACTCTTTGGCGAGCGAGCAATATCGGAAGAAGGTGCGCCATGACTCTTCCGCAAGGCGGGCGAACTCCAATCACTGAATTCTTGGGTGATGACGCCGGGGCTGGAGGGCCGTTTGCGATCTTGGGTTTGCTTCACAGCATTACCAATGACGAGCAGGTGATCCGTGCATGCAATCGTAGGCTCAACCAAATCAACCGTCACCGCCACCGATCGACACCAGATGCGGGTGAGGTTCGCTTGGCGGTCCATGCAGCCGCATCGCAGTTGCTCGATCCAAATCTGCGTGCAGAACTTGCACAGCGTTGGCCAGAAGGAACTCCGGTCTCGGTACCAAAGGCATGGAAACCGATTAAAAAAACAACCAGCTTGCCTGTCGGGTTTATACGAAATGCGCGTCTCTTGATTGCAGCGAGCGGCGGGTGGAACACGACCGCCCGAAAACGACTCGCTCATTTTGCTCGTATGAATCGAGTCACTGCGCTTGAACTTGTTGAAGCTCTCGGAACAAGCAGGATTTCGAACCCAACCCATTCGACAAGCAATCGGCCTCAGAGGTTGAATCAAGTTCAGAGCGAACGAATCGAGTTGATCGGGCTGCCGCCAGAGCGATCGCTTCAATGGTTCGTAGCCTATTCAGTGCTGATCATCATGGCAGCGAGTGTGCTTACAACGGTTGCGATTTCTCCGCCTGGGTTGTTTACGGATGATTCGGAGGCGATTCATAATSWWGATKTYAYKRSWRCAAGTACTGATGCTCAAGCAGAGCTTTCTCTTGGTTCAAATAAGTTAGAACGAACAAGTGCAGAGCGTGAAGAGTTTGCCCATTATACCGCGATCGCCCATGAGCTCAATCAACTCGTCACACGCTCGGTATCAGATCCTGCACGGAGTATCGAACGATTCAGCGTTGTCTATAGCCAGTTTGTCGATTCATGGACTGCGTTTCCTGTTCCGGCACTCAAACGCAGCGCATTGCATATTTCCGAGATTGTAAGCCGAGCGTCAAAGTCATTTGAATCTGATGAGTCCCTCAACGAACTGGCTGCTTTATTCGCTTGCGATCCGAGCGAAGCAGATCCAACCAAAGCCATGATTCGGATGGCGATGATCGATGTCATTCTTTCTGACCCAAGCGTCACCAATCAGATTCGAGAACAACTTCGCATCACGGCCAAACGATGCACTGGCGATGCTCCGCGGCCGGTGTTTGATGTGATCGAATCTTTGACGATTATTGCTGGGCTTAAAGGGGTTGAGACAAAGGGTGATGATCCGATATGGTGGTCGCACTGGATGCGCGGGATCAACGCATTGACAGCGGAAGATGAGCATCTCAGAACACGCCTGGTGCTCTCTGCGATGTCGGCTCGGCTTCGTGATGTTTCGCCTTCAAATGAACAATGGAAACAATCAGTGATCGGACTCGTTAATGCGGTGTCATGGCGCGAAGGCGAATCCGCACGCTATTGGTTACTCGGGCAGTTTGCAGATGAGGCTGTCAACACGCAACGATTGTCTGCCTTAACCGAAGCCCTTGCGATTCATTCGGGAGCCCAGAAAATCGATGCGCAAATGATTCTCAATGCGAGTTCGACTTTCGGTCAGCGTCAAAAACTTGCGCAGGCCTATCGAACCGCTTGGTCTGTTACGAAATCAACGAATGACAAGAGTGTTCTGTCGAATAGTGAATCGGAAGAGTTGGTCAGCGAGTTGAGATTTCGTATTTCCATCACGCCGGTCCAACTCGATGAGCAACAAGCGATCGCGGCTTCGCTCGAACTGGCACGACTCAACACGGCAGCATGGCAGTTTGCCCGAGGCGATCATGAACTGGCTGAGGCATCACTCAAAGGCGCAGGCCAATCGTTAAGTTCTGCTGCAACGCCCGAAATACTCAAACTTGATATGAACGCGCGTGATATCGAGTGGGCTCAGAAGGCCATGAATGTGGAGAATGCGAATCAACTGAGCTTGCTTTTCGCTCAACTTGTTCAAGCCAACGGGCCGGGAGCCAACGGTGCTCACGCGTTGGTCTATCTGGCAACACTGCATGCCGATAGCGAGATCAGAAGCATAGCGAGCGCACAACTCGTGCGATACAAGTATCAGGCATCAGTGTTGATCGCACTCGATCATGTGATCTCAAGTAAAAGAATCAGCACGCGATTGGAACGACTTGTTTTGAAGATCGTTAGCAGATCGTTGCCGAATCGAGCCGATGATCGCTGGTATGGAGATGTGCATCGAGAGCTTCTCATGCTGACCGCACAGGCGATCGCGAAGACGACTGAAACCGATCTTACGATATTCCAGAGCGAGCTAGGCGTTGCTTATTGGGCGAGGCTCACAACCCCGCAAGCCTCGCAAGAGTTAGGCAGCAGTGTGCGTCAGTTGTATCAGGAGTTGCTCGAAGATGTACAAGCAACGCCTCACATTTCTATTGGTCTCGATCCTGTAGAGCGTATTGCTTCAGTGCTTGCAGTTCATCTCGCTCGTTCAACCAGTTCGGCGCATCAGTTTCTCGCCTATCAGCGTGCGATTTGTGAACTCAACGCTTTACGAGTAGATCGTGACACGCTCGGCGTTTCTGCCAGGCTCGAAGCATTGCTTGGCGATCTCCAAACCAACCTCGATAACTCGAAGGATGTCTTCGGGCAGATCACGCAAGTTGAACGATGTATCGCACAGGTCTGGGTGCTTCATCTTGAAGGGACTCAACCATGATCTACCCATCTCGATTACGAATCAGTTGTCTTTGTGTGAGTCTCGCGATGTTTTCTATTGGTATCGCTCCAGAGGAGCCAATGGTTTTATATAGCGATCTCACTCCAGAGAGTCCTGAGATGTATTTCAATATCGGCGAGTTGTTGATTGCAGAAACTGCCGACGATTCTCATATTTTGCTCGGCACACAGTTTCTCGCGATTGGTGTTGGGCTTGCGTCTCGCCAAGATCAGCCAGAACTCGCAGCGAGCATGTGTATCGCATTGGCTTGGAGCGAACCCGATGCGAAGATGGCCGCGTCACTCTGGGACTTTGCATTGATGCTCGATCCGAATCGGTATTCAGCATGGGTGGTTCATCGCAATGCTCGGCTCAAAGAGCAGGCAGTAGTGTTCGAGGAAGCAGCCCAATGTGTATATGCAGCAAGGTTCAATGATCCAAAGCGGGCTTCGGAACTCTTGGCTCGCAGAGACATCCTGCGCGCGTTGCAAGACGGCGCACGCCAAGCCGGGCTCGATCCTGTGAAGATTCATCGTCTCCTTGAGAGCATGATCAACGATTCACACAATGATGATTGTCGAGGGCGCGTGTTTATTACCGAACGCAGCGAAGGTCAGGTAAGGCGTGTTGTCTGCCAAGACCATACACGCCCGATTGGTTCATCACCCAATGAAGAATCACTTCGAATGCTGATCAAGCTCGAACTGGTCCTCCTTGATGGGCTGCGTCCCTCAGGCGATGCGCCTTGGGCGACCATTGCCTATCTTCAACTTAGCGAGCCTGCACGCGAGCCGTCTTTGTCACAGATCGCAGATTATTATAACATCAATTACGCCAGGCCATACCGCCGAGATGATCGGTGGACATCTTCACCGTGAATATCACGCGATGGTTCATCAGTGACTACACTTTCTCCACCCAAATAACAAATACGACTCTCCAAAGAGGATAACGCCATGAGTACCCAAGCCCCATCACAAGACGCTTCCAAACCAGCAGAACCAAAGGGCAAAGCCCAGATCACATTCGATGATTTTGCGAAGATCGATCTTCGGATAGCGAAGATTATTCATGCCGAGCCGCACCCGGGGGCCGATCGCTTGCTCAAGCTTCAGCTTGATGATGGATCGGGGACACCACGCCAAATCTGTGCAGGTATCCGTGAGCAGTATTCGCCTGAAGATCTGATCGGCAAATCAATCGTAATCGTTGCCAACCTCGCACCACGCAACATCCGAGGCGAAGAATCTCGCGGGATGCTCCTTGCTGCGAGCGATGCCGAGAAAGGCGCAGCCGAACGCGGCGTCGTTGTGATGTCGCCGATGAGCGATATTGCAGCGGGCTCAGTCGTCTCCTGATTGAATCGGCTTATCCGAGTTTGTTTTCTGAACTGGACGATTCGCATACTTGAGCATGCGTTCGATGTCTTGCTCTCTGCGTTGTTCAATGGTCAACACCGAGGCTTTGAGATCGTCGAGCCGAGACTCAAGCCTTTGGATCTCAAATCGCTTTGCTCGAAGCTGGACATCGAATCGATGCCCAGCTAAATCTCGAAGCAAGATCATGGCGTTGGCACGATCAGAATCGGAGACATCTGGATCGTTCATCTCTCGGCGCAATACGCGAGATGCCTCAACAAACGCAAGCCCGGCGTGCATTTCTTCGATCTTGATCTCGGCGAGATCTGGCTGCGTGTCTTTGAGCATCATGATCTCGCGGATCTGTGGGCCCATCCGCCCAAGCAAGCGATCAGCATTGCGTTTGTCCTGCTTGGCAACTTGTTGGAGTTTCTCARAGAGCGAGGGGAAGTTCTCGCGGAGGAATCCATGGACCTCATCGCGTTGTTGCGGATTCATCATCCCCTGCCCGCCATCAGCACCGGGACCTGGTTTGTCACCAAGCCCATTGCCAGCCCAAGGCGGTGCGTTTTTTCCTCGGCCCTGGCGAGGATGGTCTTGCTGTGGATTTTGCTGTTCGTTGGCAGTGGGGCGAATCACACCCGTGAGTCGCATGTCGGCGAGCACCTCTGCTGGCGATGCGCCCTCGTCGAGTTTGCTTAGTGCAGTCTTATGGCGTTCGAGCATTTGCTCGGCTCGCAAGATCGAACGGTTGAGTCGAGACCGGAGGGCATCGGGATTCACGCGGATATCAAAGCCTCGCCGACCAGGCTGGTCTATGTTCTTTTTCGATTCGTCAGCCGGCTCAGCCGAAGCTTGATCAGTCTTTGCTGGGCGATCATGGGCAGGCTGTTGGATCATGCCACACATGCTCGTAAGCCCAAGCGTTGCGCAGAGAATGAGTAGCGGTTGTGTGTTCATTAGAGTGCCCCGTCATCAAGAGTTGATTCGTACCAGCCAGATTCATCAAGCAAGCCATCAAGCGATGGGTCGAGTTCAGCATCGATTGTCTGTGCCCAGAGTTCCCATTCGGTCACCGCGTCGTCTAGGCCACCATCATCGAGTGGTTCGAGTGCAAAGAACGCATCAAAGTCCTCGTCTATAGAAGCAGCAAGGGTGATCTCAACTGCTGGGATTGCAGATGAAGATGCCCAAGGCTGAGTACCAACAATCACAAGTGTCGTGCCCGTTGCCAATACCGCCGCAGCGGCATATCGCAACGACCACACCCCGCTTGTGCGAGCTGGAGGGGTTGGTTGTGCAAACGCGATCGGTGCAGGTGCGATGGTCTTGCTGATCGCATCAAGCACCCGAGACTCAAGCCCGCGGGGCATCGCGTCGCCGTCTTGTTTGGCAAGCAGGTCAAGCATCGACACCATCTGCGTGTGATCAGGGTCATCATGGAGATGAAGATCTGCATTGTTATTTGTGTGGTCGTTGGTCATGGTTCGTCCTCGGTTTTATACATCCTCGGTTTTCGATGCTGGTTCGATGATTGAGCGGAGTTTCTTGAGTGCCCGGTGATGGCGGGCGAGTAGTGTGCCGATCGGGTCGCCGGTCATCTCGGCGATCTGTTTGAAGCTCAGTTGTCCGTGATGACGAAGCTCGATGATTTCTCTATCTGTGTCGGAGAGTTGTTCCATTGCTGATCTGAGCGACTCAATCTGTTTCTGTGTGTCGGCTTGGTCATGGACATCCGCTTCAGGCCGCCCCTCGACCCCTGCGAAATGTTCAGGTGCCATTGGCTTGGCATGGCGTGATCTCTTTCGGCAATAATCTCGAACCCGATTCATCGTGATCCGAAATAGCCAAGGCTCGAACCGATTCTGTTCGGTGTAGTCTGAGCCGTTCAACTTGGTCGCGATGGTCACAAACACGGATTGGGTAATCTCCTCAGCGAGTTCTTCATCATGCAATCGGCTCCGAGCCATTGCAAATACCCGCCTGCTATAAAGTGCAACGAGTTGTTCCCATGCAGATTCATCGCCTGTAGCTGCGCGTGCAACAATGCTGCTCAGCTCATCAGGCTCTGTGTTGGCTTCACTCGAATACACACTCAATACGGGTACCATCCTGCTTGCTCAACGCACGCTTTGGGGCTGTATTGCCCGATTTGCACTGGTTCTTGGTGAGATTACTGACTATTTGCATCCAATGTCTATTGATCGCCGATTGTTTGGCTTTGGGATACAATCCGCAGAGCTTATCGGCTTGTTTGTGCAATCAAGCCGATAAACCAACCATCATTCTTGTTTGCCCGWGCGAACAAATAGACAATGGGCAGACTATGGCTGGCGACGAGGCTCAATTCGAGCCAAGAATCGAGAGGCATCCGTGAGCGACTGGCAATCACAATCCGACGAACAAGTCTTTGAAGCCTTCAGGGCAGATGATCCTGATGCTTATCGGGAGTTAATCGAGCGTCATCATGACGATCTCCTCCGGTTTCTGACGCGCATGGTGGGGGATAGGGCAGCTGCTGAGGATGTATTTCAGGAGACTTTTCTCCAAATTCACATCTCCGCAGCCACATTTGACACCTCCAGACGATTTAGACCCTGGCTTTTTACAATTGCAGCGAACAAAGCACGGGACATGCTTCGTAAGAAGAACAGACGGAAGACGGTCGAACTCTCGGCTCCGATCCGTAAATCTGAACCCGGCGCTTCGTTTATTGATCTCCTAGAGGTGGATGTTCCCCCTCCCGACGCAGCAATGGATCTTGCCCAGCGAGATGAACAAGTGCAGCAAGCACTCGATCAGCTCGGCCCAGCCCTTCGCGAGGTGCTTCTCTTGGCCTACTTCCAAAGATTGAGCTACGCACAGATCGCAGAAGATTTGGGAATCCCATTGGGAACCGTCAAATCTCGCATGCACTCGGCAGTCGCCGCGTTTGCACGAAGCTGGCAGGTTGTTTCGAAGAGTTCAGAACAAGCAGAATAATCACGCATTTGTACCCCGTACACAGACAGAGGATGGTTCATGTCCGATCAAGATCAATCACAAGGTGACGAGTTGAACGCCAATCAGCCAGAACTCTCCGCTCAAGATCGAGCGGTGCTCGATCGAATCTTCGGAGATGAGCCAGAAGCCTTCGCTGTTGAGTCTGAGCGAGACGATGCGGTACTCAACTTGCTCAACCTGCTCGATTCACCGGTCGCTTCCGAACTCCAAAGGCCATCGCGGATCAACCTCATCCAGATCCTCGCTGCTCGACTCGAAGCCTCAGCGGATCTCGATAGTCTTCAACTTTCCCAAGAAGACCAACAGGCACTCGATCAGTACATCAATCAAGGATACGAAGTTGGTCAGGTCGATCCTGACCTTCAATCGCGAGCAGAAAAATGTGCTCAGCTTGGTAACGCAATCACAGGCTCTGCWAGCAGCTTGACGGAGCATACAAGCGGCAATACAAGCTCAGATCTTGTTTCGCGAACTTTGACAACTATCCAAGCCCACATCGATCAAGAAGAAGCCGCGATGGATTTCTCAAACTCGAACCAGTGGGCGTTGTCTGGACGATGGGCCGATTTGGTCTCGATTGCAGCGATGCTTTTGATTGTCGCGTCGATCGCCCTTCCGATTATGTCTGGCGTTCGATCAAGCGCTCAACAAGGCTTGTGCTTCGATAACATGCACGCTGCTGCCAATGCTTTCGGGCTGTATGCAGGGTCGAACCGAGACATGCTCCCAATGGCAACGGCAGGGTTCGGTCCAACCTGGATGGATGTCGGCTCAACACCCGAACGATCCAACTCATCGAATCTCTTCACCCTCATCCGCACGCACAACGCCAATCTTGAAGATTTGGCATGCCCTTCGAATCCCAACGCTGCTGTTGGTGATGTCGATCCTGATGCGTGGGATTGGCGATCGCTTCAGGAGGTTTCGTACTCCTACCGCATCATGCCTCCGGGAGGCATGCGGGCGACGGCTGCGGGTCAGCCTGTCCGCGTAGTGCTTTTGGCTGATCGTTCGCCGGTGATTCTCCGTGTTGTCAGTGGGCGACCAATCATCCCCGAAGAAAACTCGCCAAACCACAACGGCAAAGGGCAACACATGCTGATGCTCGATGGCGGGACACAATGGACGACTTCGCCCATTATCAACTCCCAAGATAACATCTGGCTCCCACGCCCAATCGAACAAGTGATCCACCAAGTCCGTTCAAAGTTGGGTATCATCACCGGTTCCGAACAGCCAGACGGGCCTACAGATGCCTTCGTTGGGCCATAAATGCTGATTGCGGGTATGAAAACCAATGAGAATATGGGTCAAGCCGGGGGAAATACTGGTCGATCCTCCCATAGGTGCCTACCCTACCCTCCTGTTAACATCGGTCTGTGCAATGGATGCACGGATCAAATCGATCGATTTCAACCATCAACCGCCCGGAGCGAGTGCGATGCCAAAGAATAAAAGTCATAAAGGTCTGTCCAAGCGCATCCGTATCTCAAAGAGCGGCAAGGTCCGTCATCGCGCTGCCTACCACAAGCATCTTTCATCACGCAAGACCGCAAAGCGTCTGCGTCAACTCCGCAAGGATCGCAATGTAGTGGCATCCGAAGCCAAGCGCTTCGAGAAGATGCTCTTCCGTCGTCTTCGCGGACGCAATCAGCCTCTCTCTTCGCGGCGTCGCAACCCTTCGCCAGAGCAGAAGCGTGARATCCGCGCTGC
>NVSM01000004.1:0-47897 GCA_002401225.1 bacterium | reverse complement strand
CANMKGCRGCRGCWGCAGCAGCCSAGAGCTAAACAAACCATTGAATATCGAATCAGTACGAATACTGATTCGGGTCAACCATCCCCGTTTGCCGGGTTCAAGARTSGRTTCRATYCSRYCTCCGTCAGACAAACTTGGAGCATGAAACATGCCACGCGTCCGTAAAGGTGCAGCTCGCACCAAAGCTCGTAAAAAGATTCTTCGTCAGGCTAGAGGCTACTTCGGTGCTAAGAGCCGTCATAAGTACCAAGCCAAGATCGCTGTACGCCGTGCAGGGTGCTACGCATTCCGTGACCGCCGTACGCTCAAGCGTGAGATGCGCAAGCTCTGGATCACCCGTATCACCGCTGCATGTAAAATGCGTGGCACACGGTACTCATTGTTCGTCAACGGGCTCAAGCTCAGCGGCAACAACCTCAACCGCAAAATGCTCTCGCAGATCGCAATCGAGGATCCAAAGCTTTTCGATAAGCTCGTAGAGCAAGCAGTCGCTGCATCATCCGCAGTGCCAGCAAATGCTTAAAGCGAACTGACAACTTAAAACACACAAGGAGCCCACACATGGGGAGTGGATGGTGGATATCAGATTACCTGAATAATCCAAACATCAACGGCCAGGTGTGGGTTGTTTCATGGGCAGTCTGGKTWGTRTTYTCAATCTGCCTCCATGAACTCGCCCACGGGTGGACCGCGATCAAACTCGGTGACGATACCCCAAGGCTCGCCGGGCACATGACCTGGAATCCGATGGTTCATATGGGCCCGTATTCGCTTTTGATGTTCGTGTTCATCGGGATCGCGTGGGGTGCCATGCCTGTCAACCCAAGCAGACTCCGCGGGCGATACGCTGATGCGATGGTATCGCTGGCGGGGCCTTTGATGAATTTGGCGTTGGCGATCATTTCATTGACCTGCTTGATGCTCTGGGGCCCTTTGAGCCAGGGGCACCTTATTTCATCGGTAACGATCSCTGATCCGYTSRMGACRAANTTWGNWWYATNTYTYTCANKSYKGGYGCGWTKYTSAAYWTYGTGYTGATGCTGTTTAAYYTKYTKCCKRYGCCGCCGCTTGATGGTGGGCGAATCTTGATGGATGTGATGCCCAGCTATCGTCGGATGATGCAGTCTGAGAACGGGCGATGGATTGCACTTGGCGTATTCGTCATCTTCTTTGTCTTTGCAGGCAGTAAGATTTTCGTTGTTGCCGATTTCATTATTTCATCCATCTCGATGTTCTTCTGGGCGATCTTCTTCCCCAATATGTGAGATGATTTCAAGCTATTAAAAAACCACCCCATGCAATCGCACGGGGTGGTTGTGTTTTTGGTAGTTTAGATCACCGAGCCTCAGTGCCCTCAGCTTGGGTCTCGGCATGGATGATATCAATATCATCATCGCCTTGGATGAACTCATCGCCTTTGTATGTCTTGCACCAGAGGATGTAAACTACAGTGGTGGCAAGCATAAGCCCGGAGAAGAACCAGTAGTAGTTCGCCCCGTCGAGTGGCGTGTTTCCTTGCTCATCTTTCATCAACTCAAGCACAATGTTCACGCCCATCGCGAGGTAGTTGCCCAAGGCCACGCCGAGGAAGAAGACGCCCATGATGAAACTCTTCATCCTCTTTGGGCTTTGTGTGTAGGCGAACTCGAGGCACACGATCGAAACCATGATCTCGCCAGCCGTCAGGATAAAGTATGCAAGGAACTGCCATCCGATACTGGGCATGTCAGCAAGGAAGGTCTGGATCTGGACTTGGGTCATTCCACTGTCACGAGCAATCTGCACGATTTCAGTGAGTTTGGCGGGCATATCCCCGGCTTGACCAATATGGGCCCAAAGCGCAGTCGAGACAGGGCCGCTCTTCGTAGCAATCCAGATTTCAATGACCGCAGAGAACGCGAAGGCAAGTGCAGTAAAGACAAACCCAATCCCGATTTTTCTCAGCGGCGTAGGGTCAAAGAACTTACCCATCATCGGATAGACAAGATAGGTGAAAATCGGAATGCCCGTCAAGATTAAGACGGGGTTCACAATCTGTACCTGRCTCTTGAGCCAKGTAATGCCCATGAAATCACGGTTCATGCTCTCGGCTTGAAGCACCCATGCTGATCCAGTTTGGTCGAAAATCGCCCAGAAGACCGCGACAAAGATCAAGAAAAGCGGTGCGAGGTTTTTGAGTGCTCGTTTGCCGGCGGGGCTGAATGTTTCTTCTTTGAACTTCTCCCAACCTGCTGCGGGTACATGAACAAACGAGTTTCGACCGATCCAGAAGACCAGAGTGGCGATTGCCATCAACACACCGGGGAGCCCGAAYGCAAGCCAAGGYCCGAACTCAGCGAGAAGGACAGGRGTGAGGAATGAACTGGCTGCTGCACCGACATTGATTGAAAAATAGAACCAGTTGAAAACCTGAGTCAGCAAACGCTTGTTGCCCTTGCCGAACTGGTCGCCAACATGGGCACTGACACACGGCTTGATACCGCCCGCACCGATCGCAATTAGGATCAAGCCCGCAGCCAGAAATGGCTTCATATCCCAGATGCCAAAGTGAGGGCCGAGATCCATCATCGCAAGCATGCCGTGCCCTAARCAGTACATCAAGCTWATTAAGAGGATWGTYTTATACTTRCCCCAYAGYGCRTCRGCCAARATCGCGCCAAGAATCGGGAAAGTATACGCTAACCCTGTAAATGCGTGATACCAGGTTTTGGCCCGTTCGTCTGACAAGTATGCCGCGTCGCCCGCAGCGTTCATCAAATGCTCGGTCATGAACACCATCAAAATGGCTTTCATCCCATAGAAGCTAAATCGCTCTGCGAGTTCATTCCCGATGATGAATGGGATGCCCTTGGGGAACTTGGTTTGTTTGGGGTCGGGGGCGGTGAGGTGTTGTTTTTGGGCCATAGGTATCGGAATCCTTTATAAGCCCAAGTTTGGGCGGGCCGGCGGCTCTAAGATCAGACACATAATCTATGCGAATGCCGACGATGGCACAACCCGAGAACGCTGAAAACAGCGATTTGAGACACGATTCATCACCCGATTGCACGAGAACACACCCATGCACGCAAACCTTGCCCAGATCATCCCCAATACGAGCACCGCACTGATTGGGATGGTCCATGTCGGCGCACTCCCAGGCACGCCTTACGCCTCCCAACCSGTYGMKGCCCTCGTCGCCCAAGCGGTGCTCGAAGCCAAGCAGATYGAGCAAGCCGGGTTCGATGCGATCATYATYGAGAACATGCACGACGCCCCGTATGTCCACGGCGATGATCTCGGCCCAGAGATCGTCGCGGGGATGACGATGGTTGTTCATGCGGTTCGGAGTGCGGTATCGATTCCGCTGGGGGTTCAGATTCTTTCCGGGGGGAACACTCGGGCACTCGCGGTCGCCAACTCGGCCGGTGGGGCGTTTATCCGATGCGAGAATTTTGTGTTTGCCCATGTCGCTGACGAAGGATTGCTCGCCAAAGCCGAGGCTGGGCCTTTGCTTCGGTACCGCAAGTCGATCGGCGCGGAAGATGTCAAAATCTTCTGCGACATCAAGAAGAAACACGCCTCGCATGCGATCACAGGTGATATCGACATCGCCGAGTTCGCGCATGCTGGCGAGTTCTTCGGAGCCGACGGGTTTATTGTGACGGGATTGTCTACGGGCAAGCCAACCGAGCTTGATGATGTCAAAGCGGTACGGAGCGCGACGAAACTCCCGGTGTTGGTTGGCTCGGGAGTGACTCCAGACAATGCGGGCATGTTGAGTGACCATGCTGATGCGTTGATTGTTGGTTCGTGGATYAARGTCGAYGGRTTCTGGAARAACGCGGTYGATGCRAGCCGGGCCAAGCAAATGGTYGATKCGYTGCGTGGATAATCWGTGAGTGATGTGCAATCCAATCTTGATGCGTTGATGAAGTCGTGCCCGCCATCGAAGCGGGGGCTGTTTATCAGTCGAATRCGCGGGCTTGATCGTTCCAATAGTTCTGATCACCGTGCCAAGATYGCRGCKTCKATMGAGCGTGATCTYGAAGASRCYATYAAAGGCTACGAGCTYCGMAAGAAATCGATGCCTGTGATCGACTATCCAGAAGAACTYCCCGTSAGYKCTCGSCGRGAWGARATCAAAGAGGCGATCAAGAATAACCAAGTCATCATCGTCTGCGGCGAGACCGGATCGGGTAAAACGACGCAGCTTCCCAAGATGTGTCTCGAACTCGGCATGGGTGTTGGCGCACTCATCGGGCATACCCAGCCTCGGCGAATCGCAGCGAGGGCGGTTGCTTCGCGTATCGCCGACGAGCTCAATGTCAAAGGCGGCGARCAGGTCGGGTCWAAGATCCGRTTCTCYGAYTCSACAAGCGARAARACACTYATCAARGTGATGACMGAYGGCATCYTGCTCGCMGARACYCGGCGCGAYCCAAAGCTGCGYCAATACGATGTCATCATCATCGACGAGGCYCATGARCGATCACTCAATATTGATTTTTTACTCGGGTATCTGCATCGGCTGTTGCAAACCCGGCGTGATCTCAAGCTGATTATTACCTCGGCGACGATTGATGCCGATCGGTTTGCAGAGCACTTTGGTACGGTTGATAAACCCGCACCGATCATCGAAGTCTCTGGGCGAACCTACCCGGTTGAGATGCGGTACGAGACCGAGCATGTCAACACGGGGATGCGGATCGACGAGGCGGCGGCATATGCTGCTGCTCAGTTGGTCAACGAACGCCACGAYGATGTATTGATCTTCATGCCCGGCGAACGCGAGATTCGTCAAACCGCACACGAACTCCGTAAAATAGACCATCTTCCCGAAGACACCGAGATCATCCCGTTGTATGCCCGCCTGAGCGCAGCCGAGCAGCAACGGGTGTTTAAGCCATCGGGACGACCACGGATTATTATCTCGACGAATGTCGCCGAGACATCGTTGACGGTGCCCAATATCAAATCGGTCGTTGACCCCGGCATGGCCCGGATGAAACGCTATAACCCCCGCACGAAGATTCATGGGTTAATGGTCGAAGCGATCTCCCAGGCGAGTGCGAATCAACGAGCGGGGCGATGTGGGCGAACCTCATCGGGTGTGTGTGTTCGGCTCTATGAAGAGGCAGACTATACCGCACGCGATGAGTTCACCCAGCCTGAGCTTCTGCGATCGAACCTTGCATCGGTCATTTTGCAGATGGCTGATCTTAAGCTCGGTGAGCCTGAGAATTTTCCGTTTCTGGATCGCCCCGAGAATAGACAATGGCGCGATGGGCGAGAAACACTCCATGAGCTTGGCGCACTTGATAAAAATGAAGAACTGACAAAGCTTGGTAAATCAATGGCTCGGCTCCCGGTCGATCCACGCATCGCACGCATGGTGATCGCAGCCAATGACGAAGGATGTTTGCACGATGTATTGATTATCGCGTCGGCGTTGTCGGCCCAAGACCCACGCGTGCGCCCGCATGAAAAACGCGATGCTGCCGACGAAGCGCATCGACAGTTTCAGGTTGAAGGCTCAGATTTTCTTGGGTACATCAAGCTTTGGGACTGGTATCACGATCAACACAAAGAGTTGACACGACGCAAGCTTGGGCGTGCCTGCGAAAAGGTCTATATCTCAGCGAGAAGATTTGATGAATGGCGAGAGGTCTATCGTCAACTGCGTGGCTTGTGCATCGAACTCGGATACAACCCCAAGAAGGGGCACGATGATCCCGATGCGGTGCATCGTGCATTACTTTGTGGGTTGCTTGCCAACATCGGCACCAAAGGTGAAAAGCACGAGTTCAAAGGCGCACGCAACTCGGCGTTCTCGCTCTCGCCGGGCTCGGCGTTGTTTAGCGCAAAGCCCAAGTGGGTGATGTGCGCCGAGATTGTGCGCACAAGCAAGGTTTATGCACGCACCGTCGCGACGGTTGATCCCAAGTGGATCGAAGATGCAGGCAAGCATCTTGTCAAGGTGACGCATTCTGATCCGTACTGGGATGAAGAATCCGGCAGAGTGCTTGTAGCCGAGAAGGTGACGCTCTTCGGGCTCGATATTGTTCCACGCAGAATAATCCAGTTTGGCGCAGTCGATCCGGTGATGGCTCGTGAGATTTTTATCCATCATGCATTGGTTGATGATCAGATGCGATCTTCATCGAAGGCCCTCAAGCACAATCGAAAACTGATCGCACAACTGGGCACGCTCGAAGCCAAGGCTCGGCGAGACGATCTGATCGCAGATCACCACACGCTCTTTGCGTTTTATGATCAGAAGATTCCAGAGGATATATTTGCTGCCAAAGCGTTCGATCGGTGGTCGAAGAAGATGGAGTCGGTGAATCCTGGGCTGCTCAAAATGACTCAGGCAGACTTGCTCGAGTTCGCGCCCGAGGAAGTCACTCCAGAATCGTACCCAGATGCGATCGATGTTTCCGGTGCGTATTCTAAACTCAGTTATGCCTTCGAACCCGGTGAAGAAAAGGACGGGGCGACGATCCGGGTATCCATCGCTGCGCTGCATCAGCTCACCCGCCAGCAGATCGATTGGGCAGTTCCGGGGTTGATCCCCAAGCGGATCGAAGCGTTGGTACGATCATTGCCCAAGGGGTTGCGTCGTCAGTTTGATGCGAATCAGATCGCTACCGAGCTTACGCCGATGATCAAGGCGGATGGCGGTTCAATCGGAGTGCAACTCGCGACGGTGTTGACTTCACGGACGGGGATTACGATTCAGCCAAATGATTTTCGGATGGACCAGATCGCTTCGTTCTTGTATGCRCGCATCGAAGTGATTGATGATCACGGGAAATCGATTGGTGCATCACGAGATCTCGGCGAGTTGCAAGGCAAGTTCGGAAAGCAAGCGACGCAGGTTGTGCAACAAGCCGGTGCGGATATTGAACGAACGGGGATGATCGGATGGACATTCGATCAGTTGCCTGAAACGATCGAGTTTTCGCGTAAAGGCTCGCCGAGGATCATCGGGTATCCATCTTTGGTTGTCGAAGACCAAACGGTCTCGCTTCGAATCTTGGCGACGCGATGGGAATCGGATCTGCATACCCGCTCGGGTCTTGGGTTGCTCTACGGACTTGCTCTTCGGCGTGAACTTCGATTAAGATTAAAAAATCTGCCGGGCTATACAAAGCTGAGCATGCTCGGCGCTGCATGCGGAATGTCGGCACAACTTGAAACGATTGTCTGGACGCGTGTTGGGTTGGTGTGTTGTGCGGATAACCAAGAGACGCCTCGGAACAAAGAAGAGTTTGAACTGGGATTGCTCGGGTCATGGGATCATGGCGTCGATGAAACGAATCGAGTGATTTCGAATCTCACGCAGATTCTTGACAGCCTCATGCGTGTCGAAAGTCGGCTCGATGAATCGCACCCGGCTGCTTGGGACAGTGCACTCAAAGACATGAACGCGCAGCTCGATATGCTCCTCGATACCAATGCGTTGATCACCGCACCGACGCGATGGATGTGGTGCTATGCACGGTTCTTGCGGGGGATCGATATTCGGCTTAATAAGCTCCGTACGATTGGTCCTGAGCGAGACGCGAAGATGGCCGAGCGGGTGTATGCGTGGACGAAGTGTCTGCGTGAGTTGATGGCGCAAGGGGCACACACCGCAGAGGTCGCGGATGAGTTTTGGGTGTTACGGTGGATGGTCGAAGAGTTCCGGATCGCAACCTTTGCGCAAGAGCTAAAAACTTCGATGCAGGTTTCAGAGAAACGGTTACGGGCACAGCTTGAAAAAATCATCCACGCATAGTTCGGTTTGATGCAAAAAAGAAGGCGAGTGCAGACCACACGGTACTGCACCCGCCGAAGAGGGGGCTGGGTTGGATTTGGGACGGGCTTAGTCKTCCKYTTGRAGYTCTTTTARYACTTCGATGACCTYGTCATAGTYTGCWCGYTTGGWRTAGTCTTCRTCRACGAAKGCGTAGTGRATCGTGYGATCWGTATCGATCACATAGGTYGCRGGGATGGGGAGTTCCCATYKYTTKGWRTCGTTKGATTCGGGGACATCGATGCCGTAGTTTCGGTAGGCTTTGATTGTTTTTGGATCAAGTCGAAATGCGAGTGCGAGTTGTTTGGCAAGCGCGTTGTTATGATCGGTTCCGAATGTAAAAGTGAGTTTCTTTTTCTCGATAAACTCGGTTGTTTTCTCAGCAGTTTCAGGTGAGACCGCAAAGATGCTTCCGCCGGCCGCTTCGATTTTCTTGAGTCGGCTCTGAACATCATCGRGTTCATCAATGCAGTAAGGGCWCCATGAACCTCGGAAAAAGGTGAGGACAACCGGGCCATCAGCGAGCATTTCGTCGAGTGAAACCTTGCCGCCAGCAGGGTTGTCTAGCTCAAAGTTGATCATCTTGTCGCCAATTTGCAAAGGCTTGTCGAGTTTGATGATCTTGGATGTTGGTTCGACAGCATCAGGAGCCGCGTTGGTGAGCGGTGCGTAGGCCAAGACAGGGAGCATGGCGAGTGTCGCATAGAGGGCTGCTTTATTCATGTATGGGTATACATTCCCCACACACAAACTATTCCAGAACAATCAGAAAGAAACGAAAAAAGCGATCGGGAATTCGATCAGGAGTTATGGACGCCGACCACCAGRTTGTTCGCCGGGGATGATTGCGCTTTGTTGAGCAATCAACTCGATCGCTGCTGGGGGATTTAGCCCACGCCGACCGCCGGATTGTTCGCCTGCTTTGGCTGGTGATGAACCAAGCCCAATGCTTAAAATCATAACGCCAGCGATGAGGATCAATGGGAGTTTGCTCGCGGCATTGAGAACCTCTTGGGCACGCTTGCGGGCGCGAGATCGCATCTGTTGAACAGCGTTTTCGTTCATTGCATCGCCAGAAACTTTGGTGATCAGGCGATCGTCTTCTTTGCGTGTTGCGCCGAGGACGAGCGCGACGCGTGAGCGGTCGGCTTTGTCGATCCATGAGGCTGCAAGTTTTTGCTTGTCGTTGGCAGACAATGACTTACGCAAGGATGCAATTGCCGAGTCGAGTTCTTCACGCTTTTCGATCTTGGTGTCGACCGATGAAGCCATTGAGAGGCGTTGGGCATGCGACATGCCTCCCATGTAGTTGGCACGGTTTTCGAGTCTACGGAAATGCGATCGGCACAAGCCAAGGTATGCCCAGCGAGCCAGCGTCGAAGCATGCTTGATGATGCGATCGATCGCTTCTTCTGGGGTTGGATCATCATGGAAGGTCGGCCAGGCCTGCTTTTCGAGCATGGTCCAGACGCGGGTGTCTACCCACGCGACCATATCGGCGATGTCCATTGTGGAATCGGATTTGGTGCGCGATGTATAGAGGCAGGCGCGTTCTATAGGCTGGCGAGCCTTRCGCTCATACAACTTCCAGAACTGGTCGTGGTCTTGGGGTTTCATTGCTGATCTCCCTTCGATGACTTGGACGACTGGGCATTCATCGATATCCACTTGGTATAGAGGATCGCGAGCGATGGGAGATGTTCGCACAGGTTGCGAGTGCGAATATCACAATCGAGATACGCGCCGAGTTCTGAACTCGGGGTGAGCATCTGCGGATTATCGAGGAAGGTCTTGAAGATCGTGTCTGCTTGTTCGATATACCCGGCTTCAAAGAGTGAATGAGCGCCGGTGATCAGCACCGGGACCGATTCTGGATTGGCATTGATCGCATCGAGGAAGAACTCGACTGCACGGTCGGCTTCGCCAATCCGCAGGCATCGATCGGCGAGGTTGCCATACGAGATCTCTTGTCGGCGAGGGGTATCTGCATACTTAAGAGCAGCGAGTTCGAGACGGATCGCTTGATCGATGAGACCCATTGCGCTCAGCGCCAAAGCGCGTTGATTGGCGCGGGCCCATGCAGGATTCGGGTGGTCTTCGCCATCGGTTTGGTCATAGCGATCGAGAAGCTTTTCGAGCTGCTTCTGCATCTCGCGGATGGTGAGTTGGTCTCGTCGATCTTGGGCTTCATGKAGCGTATTGCAGCAGTCCATGATCGCTGCTTCGATCGGAGAAAGCTCGTTGTGGCACGATGCAGTCACGATGGTGCTCGTGATTTGTTCGCTGGTTTGCTCGGTGAACTGGTTGTTGAATGATGACTGACTCATAGGACCTCCGATCGGCTGAAACACTATTCGCATCAGCACTGCTACTAGTTCAACCGATTTGTGAACTATTTACTGACATAAAACCGGTGAATATGAACAAATTTATTTGCGAACGCTGTTTTAAGCCCGTGAGAGGGGGTRRRARAGAAARTAKTTGTTYTCATAAGTCAGTCRTCACAAACATATGCGGTTGTTTGGCAGCAGGCTGACATGAGGTCAGCCCATATACAAGGAGTCAAAACATGACACGCCAAGCATCTCAAATCGTCAAAGCAGCCATTGTCAGTGCCCTGATCGTGATTGGGGGTGCATCGTCAATCGCAAATGCCGGCGGCGAACGCAGCGGCGGGCGTGGGCACCATCGTCACAACGACACCTGCGGGCATTCGTACCAGCCAGAGTACGCTGGGCGGATCGTTATTGATGGATACTCCACTTCCATCCGCTCGGATCGCCCGATGAACCGTCAGATTGTCAAGGCGTTTCGTCATGCCGGGTACAACGCGCGGATTCGCGATGGGCGTATCCTGATTGAGTATGGATATTGCGAGCCGATCGTTCGGTGGAGTACAGATCGGTACAATGCCCGATTCCATTGGGACCGTCACTATGGCGAACTGAGTATTTCACTCAACCGACACTACAGCTACAACAGACACCATCGCCCTCGTCGGCGTTCGGTTCGTGTTGGCCGCCGAAGCATTGGGTGGGGGTATTGCGATTAAGAGTTCAAGTTTGAAAGCACAAGACCAGCCTACGGGCTGGTTTTTTTCGTGCGGTGTTGTCAACAATCACTGGGAAGTTGGCGTAGAGTTGGACCAACACTTCATTTGGAAACTTCAGGAGCAATCAAGTATGGCCGATCAATCATTCAAAGTCGCAATCATCTCGGGCAGCCTCCGCAAGGGTTCGTTTAATAGCTCGCTCGTTCGATTCGTTGCCAATGACATGGCATCGCGGGGGAGTGTTTCGATTGATGAGATTTCACTCTTGGAACTTGATTTGCCAATGTTTTCTGAAGATCTTGAAGCAGATGGGATGCCTGCGAGTGTACTTGCGTTAAAAGATCGATTGATCGCAGCCGACGCGGTGCTGATCGCATCACCAGAATATAATGGGTCACTTTCTGGGGCACTCAAGAATGCGATTGATTGGGCATCGCGTCCACGCGAAGGCGAAGCGTCTTTGGCATGTTTCAAAGGCAAGGTTGGTGGGTTGCTCGCAGCATCGCCGGGCGCGATCGGTGGATTGCGTGGGTTGCGTCATGTACGCCAGATTTTGACCCAGCTTCAGATGGTTGTGGTGCCAGCGGAGTTCGCACTTGGAGTCGCGCACGAAGCGTTTGATGCAGATGAAAATCTCAAAGACGAGCGAGCAGCAACGATGGCCAAGGGAGTTGGTTTGGCAGTATCGCAGATGACTTTGGCGCTCAAGAACGCAGAGTAATGATTCTGTGTTAGAGGATAATCTGGCCATTGCATATGACGGTCTCGATGTGGTTGCCGCCGAAGGTGTACCCGAGTTGTCGTTCGTCGGCATGGCGGAGCATGATGAGATCTGCTCGTTTGCCGGCTTCTATCGTACCTGTGTCCTTGAATCCAAGTAGGTGTGCACTGTTGACAGTCGATGCAGTAATCGCTTCGGCTGCTGTGATTCCAAGGTTGCGAACTGCCAGTGCGATACTCATCGGCATTGATAGGCATGGGGCCGACCCTGGATTGACATTGGTGGCGATCGCGAGCGAGCCGCCGGCGTCGATGAAGGATCGCCCATCGCCATAGCGGCCATCGACATGGAACCCGGAGCATGGAAGCATCACGCCCATTGTGTTTGATTTGGCGAGCCGGGTGAGTGACTCGGATTGAGTTGCTTCGAGATGATCGACGCTCAGTGCGCCCAGCTCTATCGCAGCTTCGACCATGCCAAGGGCGTTGAACTGATCGGCATGAATTCGCAGTGGATGCCCGAGTGCTTTGGCCGTTTCAAACAACGCGACAGTTTCATTGACCGACCATGCACCGTCCTCGGTATAGGCATCGATGGTGATGCCGGGGTATTGAGCATGGACAGCAGGGAGCGTTTCTTCGATAGTCTGTTTTACAAAATCAGCGACGGCTGAATCTTTGGCGTGTCCGATGCAGGCGGTGGGGGAGATTCGCCCGGCCCATGATTTTGATGCAAGCGTGATCGCGTCGAGCATTTTGAGTTCGTCGGCGGTACTGAGGCCATAACCGGATTTGATTTCGCAGGTGGTCGTGCCCTCGGCGAGCATCCAGTTGAGCCTTTGGAGCAAGGACTTAGCGAGTTCTTCGACGCTTGCATTGCGGACATCGCGAACGGTGGACATGATGCCGCCGCCGGCTTTGAGGATTTCGAGATAGGTTGCGCCGCGTTGTTTTTGTTCCCACTCGTCGAGCCGATCGCCAGCCCAGCATGCGTGGGTATGGCAATCGGCAAAGGCAGGCATCACAACTTTGCCCTGTGCGTCGATGATGGATGCCGATGATGGGACATTGATTGATTGGCCGACTTGTGTGATCTTGCCGTTTTCGATGAGGATTGAGCCGTTGTCGATAGGTGCAAGATTGTTCATCTGTTCGCCTCGCCGAGGTACTGAACCATGGGCGAGCGTGAGGATTCGGGCGTTGATGATGGCGATGGGGGGACTCATGATTGACGCTCCGAGAAGCCGCGAAGGAAAGTCAGGAACATACGGGCAGCGATGCGGGCTGTGCGATCATCGCGATCGTAGGGTGGCGAGAGTTCCATAATGTCAAAGCATTGGACGAGCGGATTTCGTCCCGATTCGAGCACCCACGCCTCAGTTTGCTTGGATGTCCACCCACACGCATTGTGTGCGCTTACGCCTGGTGCGTGGGCTTGGTCGATGACATCCATGTCGAGCGAAACGAATGTGTTATTTGTTGGCCAAGGATCATCGTGCCCGAGATTGTCAGCGATGTGCCCGCCATGAGAAGTAAACCAGGCGACATGCTCGCGCGAGTTGGAGTTCGGATCAAACCCGTGAACACGCATGGATTTTGCTGCACCAGTTACGAGTAGTTTGCGGAAGGGCATTCCTGAGCCGTCGGTTTCGCGGACATCGAGATGGGCATCAAAGTACACGCCATCCATAGGCCCAAAGTGGTCAGTGACGGCTCGTACAAACGGGAAGGTGAGGTCGTGTCCACCGCCGATGGCGATGGGGAAGAGCCCGAGATCGAGGAGTGATTTGACTGCAATGCTCACACGCCGATGTGTTTCGTGGAGATCGCCCGGCACAATATTGACATCGCCGGCATCGAAAACCATCGGCCAGTCCCATCCGCTTGGTTCCGCAACGCCGTACTTGGCGAGTGCTTTGCGGAATGCTGCTGGTCCTTCTTTGGCACCGAGTCGTCCGTTGTTGAGCCCAACACCGGTGTCGTCGGGGAGTCCGATGAGTGCGATCTGACAGCCATCAGATTTCGATCGGATGAGTGATGAGAACTTTGAACTTGGGATGTTGTCCCATGAAACAGGATTGAGATAGTTGTTGCTCATTGGTTATTTGTTGCTCATTGGGATATCAACGCTTTGGTCTTTGCCGCATTGGATTGCATCTTCATAACCGGCGTCAGCGTGGCGGAAGATGCCCATCATTGGATCGTTCTTGAGCACGCGTTCGAGGCGTTTAGCCGCTTCGGGTGTGCCGTCGGCGACGATGACTTGGCCGGCGTGTTGAGAGAATCCGATGCCAACGCCGCCGCCATGATGGAAGCTGACCCAGCTCGCACCTGATGCGATGTTGACTGCGAAGTTGAGCAAAGGCCAATCGGACACTGCGTCGGTGCCGTCCTTCATGGATTCAGTTTCACGGTTGGGTGAGGCGACCGACCCGCAATCGAGATGGTCGCGTCCGATGACGATCGGCGCGGAGACCGCGTTGGCTTGGACCATGTTGTTGAAGAGCAGTCCGGCCTTGTCGCGTTCGCCAAGCCCGAACCAGCAGATTCGGCACGGCAACCCTTGGAAGGCGAAGCTCGGTTTGCAGTTCTTGAAATCGCCTGCGAGCAAGGCTTCAGGATTTGCATGGCAGCTTAGGAGCCAGTTGTGCAGGCGGTCGTTGTATTCATTTTCGCCTTTGGGGAAGAGTTGCATGAGTGCATAGTCGGTTTTGTAGATGTCTTGTGGATCACCCGAGAGGGCGCACCACCGGAACGGACCACGCCCGAGGCAGAACTGGGGGCGGATATAGGCAGGGACGAATCCGGGGAAACTGAAAGCGTCCTTGAATCCTTCGTCGAAAGCGCGTTGGCGGATGTTGTTGCCATAGTCGAAGGTGATGGCGCCACGGGATTGGAGTTGTACCATTGCCTCGACATGCTTACGCATTGAAGAAAGGGAGAGTTTTTGGTAGGCTTTGGGATCATCGAGTCGGGCTTGGTTGGCTTGCTCGAAGGTGTATTCGATTGGGCAGTAGCCTTGGAGCGGATCGTGTGCGCTGGTTTGGTCGGTGAGGGTGTCGGGGGTGATGTCGCGTTCGATGAGCCGATTGAGGAGATCAATCGAGTTGCCGCACCAGCCGACCGATGTCGCAGATTTTTGTGCTTTGAGTTCTAACGCACGATCGATTGCTGCGTCGAGATCTTCGACGATTTCGTGGAGGTAGTTGTCGGCGAGCCTGCGATCGAGCCTTGATTGATCGACATCAGCGATCAGGCAGGTGCCGCCGTTGAGTGTGATCGACAAGGGTTGTGCACCGCCCATTCCCCCGCATCCGCCGGTGACATTGAGCGTGCCGGCGAGGGTGCCATTGAAGTGCAGTTTCGCGCACTCGGCGTAGGTCTCAAAGGTGCCCTGCAAGATGCCTTGGGTGCCGATGTAGATCCATGACCCGGCGGTCATCTGCCCGTACATCATCAAGCCCTTGAGTGCGAGTTCGTCGAAGTGTTCTTGGGTTGCCCAGTGGGGGACGAGGTTCGAGTTGGCGATCATGACGCGAGGCGAATCGGTCGTGGTCTGAACGACGCCGACGGGTTTGCCCGATTGGACCAAGAGTGTTTCATCTGGTTCGAGGCATTGGAGTGTTTCGATGATCGAGTCGTAGGCTTCCCAAGATCGGGCGGCTTGTCCGCGACCACCATAGACGATCAGCGACTCTGGATGCTCGGCGACTTCTGGGTCTAGGTTGTTCATCAGCATCCGCATCGCCGCTTCGGCCTGCCATGTTTTGCAGGACATTTCTGAACCACGCGGTGCGCGGATGGTKCGATYTTGWGGKGCKGGGATATAKGGTGAKGTGGTNNSMWKGGATNKTCTCGWWTTACAGTTCGTAAAKRGGWKKGCCGAAGGCKKYKKMTTKGATSAGTTSYTCRATWGCYGCGATGTCGGGWGTGGGGGARCGRTCGTGGGTSAGTGGYTCGACCRCWGWKCGKATGRTGGYGATCGCWGWTTCRACRGYWGCACCMGAAAYATGCGGGCGGTGTGCGTTGATGCCTTCGCTAGAGCAGAGCAGTTCGATCGCGATGATCGAGCGTGCAAGTTCGACGGCTCTCGCTGCTTTGGCTGCGGAGCGTGGCCCGAAGGAGTTGTAGTCTTCCATGTTGGCACAGGTCGAAAGATTCGCAACGCTTGCAGGGTTGGCCAGCCCGATGAGCTCGTTGCACATCGCGGCAGCGGAATATTGCACGATCATAAACCCGGACATCACGCCTGGCTTTGGACTCATGAATGGGGTGAGGTTTGATTGCGGATCGAAAACCGAAAGCATGTGATACACGCGCCGCTCGGCGATGCCTGCGAGGTGCGAGATGCCGATGGCGAGGGTGTCCATTGGAAGTGCGATCGGCATGCCATGGAAGCAACCGGCGGAGACGATGTCGGGGACATCGGTGTCAGTCTCGAAAATCAGCGGGTTATCCGTGACGGCTCCGAGTTCTTCGTTGAGTTTGACGAAGCAGGCGTCGAACGAATCAACAACCGCGCCAAGCACCAAAGGCGAACAACGGAACGAGTATGGATCTTGCACACGCGGGTCATCCGCAGCGTGCGAGGTGACGATCGAACTGCCGGCGAGTGTATCGGTCAGTGTCGCAGCGATGCGTTTGGCGCCAGATTGGTTGCGGACTTGATACACACGCGGATCAAGATACGAATGCGATGCGCGGGCGGCGTCGATCGACATGGCGTTGGCGATTGTCGCGGCGTTGACGACTCGTTTGAGATCTTGAGAGATGAGTGCGAATCGCCCGGTCATGAGGTGGGTGCCATTGATGAGGGCGAGACCTTCTTTGGCAGCGAGTTGGATCGGTTTGATCCCGGCGTTTTGGAGTGCCTGCTCGCCGGAGATGCATGTGCTGTTGGTAATCACTTCGCCTTCCCCCATCATCACGAGGACAACATGGGCCAATGGCGCAAGGTCGCCCGATGCACCGACGGATCCAGATTCGGGGACGACGGGGGTGATGTCGTTATTGAGGAGATTGAGAATTTGCTCAACGACTTCAAGACGAACGCCGGAGTAGCCTCGGCTCAGTGATGCTGCGAGGGTAAGCATCATCGCGCGGACAACTTCGGCTTCGAGCGGTTTACCAACGCCGGCAGCATGAGACCGAATCAGATTGACCTGCAATGCAGCGAGGTCTTCTGGTTCGATCTTCTGACGGGAGAGCGAGCCGAACCCGGTGTTGATGCCATAGTGAGGCTGCCCATCGCCAAAGACCAATTCGAGCCGAGTTCGACACGCGGTGATGGCGGCTTGGGATTCTGGCGAGATTTCGACCCGGGCATTGAATCGTGCGACCGATTCGACCTGCGATGGGGTCAAGGGTTGATTCGGGGTGAGGATAATCGGATGATGGGTTGGCATATTGGTGGTCTCGGTGAATCCTGCGAGCGAGGTTTGGTATATAGTAGAACCATGAGCATCGAACGCACACAATCAGCATCGCGGGTATTGATGATTCGTCCGACCGGGTTTGGGCGTGATGATCAAGCAGCCCAGACCAATACCTTTATGAACACGCCGACCGAAACGGTCGAATGCGTCCGTGAGCGGGCGATGGCGGAGTTTGATGCCCTTGCTTCGGCTTTGAGCGAGGCCGGGGTCTCGGTGTTGGTCTTTGAGGATGATCTTGGATTGCCCGATTCGGTATTCCCCAACAACTGGATTTCGTTCCATCAGCCTGCGGATGAAGGCACGAATCCGATGATCGTCACCTATCCGATGCTGGCCGAGTCTCGCCGAAAGGAACGCCGAGCGGAGATTCTTGATGCCGTGGCCAAGTTTACGCATTCATCGCCGGACCATCTGGATCTGAGCGGGCTCGAAGCGGGGGATGATTTCCTCGAAGGCACCGGGTCATTGGTGCTCGATCGGGTGAACAACATCGCGTATGCCTGCCTATCCGGGCGAACCACCGAGGATGCGCTCGATGCATGGGCCGATGAGACAGAGTATAAAACGGTTCGGTTCTACAGTGCCGATGCCGAGGGGAACCCGATCTATCACACCAATGTGATGCTCAGCATCGGGCAGAATTTGATTGTGGCATGTTTGGAGTCGATCACTGACCCTGATGAATATGAGCAGGTCGAATCATCGCTCAAGGCATCTGGGCGAACGGTGATGTTGATCTCGCTCGATCAGGTCGCCAACTTCTGCGGGAACATTCTCGAACTCCAATCCAAGGACGCCAAGCCGATCTTTGCGATGTCGCAGACGGCCTATGAGCACTTTACCGATGCCCAACGCAAGCAGATCGAGGCTTTGGGAACGATTGTCCATGTCCCGATTCCAACGATTGAGTATGTCGCAGGGGGAAGTGTTCGGTGCATGATCGCGGAGCTKGGGATTTCSGGSTGATCTCGTCCARAATTCGCATCCTCAAACGACTMTCTCGGTATCATTGATCCCCNRTTRCATYGTGCAAYGGGCCCACGAGAYGGATTCTGAGGAGAASMAATGCGAGYACTACGCAMMGCTGCGATTTCGGCAGCCGCSATYATGATGATCCCGGYYACRRCYGCRRTCGCMCAGAATGTCCAGCCGATCGAGTACACRCTCGACAACGGCATGAAGTTCCTGCTTATGCCCCGCGATGAGCAACCCAATATCATCACCGCAGGGTGGATCGCACCTGTTGGTTCGGCCAACGAACGCCCCGGGATCACCGGCGTGTCTCACTTGCTCGAGCATCTCCTTTTCAAAGGTACCGATAAGATCGGCACCTCGGATGCAGCACTCGATCAGGACTACCGCGATCAGCTCACCGATATCCGCGAGCAGATGCGGGCGTATGCACTCGATGTGCAATATAAGAGGATGTACGCTGGCGAGATCGACAACCCTTGGGATCCTGCAAACGACACGGATGAACTCCGTGAGATGCGTGCTGAGATGACCAAGATTCAGGATCTTCAGTCCGAGATCACCATCAAAAACGAGTTCGACTCGATCTACACCGGCAACGGCGGATCGGGCATGAACGCGGGTACCTCCAACGACTTCACCGTGTTCTACATCAATGTTCCCTCGAACAAACTCGAGTTGTGGGCATGGATGGAATCGGATCGTTTGATGGAGCCTTCGTTCCGTGAACTCGATGCAGAGCGATTTGTGGTTATTGAAGAACGCCGCCAGCGTCTCGATGCCACTGCAACGGGTAAGCTCGACGAGCAGTTCGATTCGATGTTCTGGGTCGCTTCGCCATACAACTGGCCGGTCATCGGGTGGATGAGCGACCTGATGGCATACACCGAAGGTGAAATTCGGGAATACTTTGAGACTTACTATCAGCCTGCGAATCTTGTTGGTGTAATCGTTGGTGATTTCGAAGTTGAGAACGCCAAACAACTTATCGATTCGTACTTCGGTCGCATCGAGAACAAGCGTCCCAAGGCTGCCCCATTGGTCACCTACTCGGTGCCTCTATTGGGTGAAATCCGCTATTCTGGCGAATGCGATTGTCAAGATCAGGTCGAGGTTCGTTATCGCAGCGTGCCTTATGGTCATCCAGACGAAGCCGTCTTTGATGTGATGGCCGACCTGCTCAATGGTCGCACTGGTCGTTTGTACAAGGCGCTTGTTGAAGAGCAAGGAATCGCTGCGGGTGCAGGTGCATCAAATCGTGCGATGCATTACGCGGGCAGCTTCTCGTTCAATGCTCGTCCAAAGGGCGATGCACAACTCGCCGAGCTTGAAGAAGCATGGTATCTGGAACTCGATCGGTTGAAGACCGAACCTGTTTCGGATCGTGAACTTCAGAAGATCAAAAATCAACAGGCAGCGGATACCTTCCGTGGGTTGCAGGACAACTCATCGTTGTTCTTCCAGCTCGCGATCACCGAAGGCTATGGCAGTTACGAATACCTCAACGAGCAGCCAAAGCGCGTCGCTGCGGTCACGGCTGAGGACATTATGCGTGTTGCCAACAAGTATCTCAAGGCTGATGCTCGTGCAGTAGCGAGTTATCTCCGTAAGGGCGGGACCGAAGAGGTCATGTTGACACTCGACGATGTCCGTGCATCACTGCCCGAAGATATGGTCGCGATGGTGCTTCCTGGAATTGAAACAGGGTTGACCGAGATCGCGACATCGACGGATATGGCCGAGCTTCAGACCCAACTCGAAGAGATGGACGCGCAGAAGGACATGGTTCCTCCACAGTTCCAGACCGCGATGAAGTTCATGAAGCAGCAAATCCAGAACCGGATCAACCAGCTTGAATCCGGCGAAGCAACTGAAGATTCTACAGAACAGGGAGGTGACCAATGAGATCACTAACAACAACATGTGCCGCCCTGATCTTTGGTGCGGGTACTTTGGCAACCGCAGCAACAAACACTGCGGATATTCCGGGTCATCCATCAGAGCTGAGCTTTGAAGAACTGGTGTTTACGCCTCCGATGCCCGCAGATTATCGTCAGGAACTCTCCAACGGCACGCCAGTATTCATGGCATCGTCCAAAGAGTTTCCATTGGTGACCATCACCTTGAGCTTCAAGGGTGGTCAGTACATGGAAGCCGACGGACAAGCTGGTTTGGCAGCCATGACCGGGGCCATGATTCGCTCGGGCGGGGCATCGTTGATGTCGCCTACCGATTTGGACGAAGAGTTCGATTTCATGGCCGCCAATGTTTCGGTGGGCGTGGGTGGCCGCAGTTCAAACGCGACGGTTAATTGTCTCACGAGCAACTTGGACGATGCCTTTGGTTTGTTCATGGACATGCTCTTGCAGCCTCGCTTTGATAGCGATCGTCTTGAAGTTCTTCGTGGGCAACAGCTTGAGCAGATCAAGACCCGTGATGATGATGGGCTTCAAATCGCACTCCGCGAAATGAACTTCCTCTTGTGGGGCGAAGAGCACTTTGAGGCTCGCCAACCAACCAAAGCTTCGCTTGAGAGTATTACTGTTGAAGCTATGCAGGCATTTCATGCACGCATCTTCAATCCATCGAATCTGATGGTTTCGGTAACTGGCGACTTTGATCAGACTGAGATGCTTGCATTTCTCGAAGATGCATTCCAAGGATGGGAATCTGGCGAAGCTTCGCCTGCGGTTCCTGCGCCTACGCATCAGTTTACTCCGGGCGTGTACTATTACGAGAAGGATCAGCCTCAGGTTCAAGTGTTGATCGGGCATCGTGGGGTGCAGCGAGATGATCCCAATGCGGTTCAGGTTGAGATCATGAATCAAATTCTCGGCGGGTCTGGGTTTACATCACGCATCACCAACTCGGTGCGTACGCGTGAGGGCTTGGCCTATACAGCAGGCTCGGTGATGCGTTCAAGAACAGAGTATCCGGGTATGTTCATGTCGTACTTCTTTACGAAGGTTGCAACTGCCGCGTTGGCAACGCGTTTGGTCTTTGATGAGTTTGAGACTATTCAAACTCAAGCCGCATCGACTGAAGAAATCGAAACGATCCAGAACAACCTCATCGAGACTTTTCCTCGGACATTCGAGTCCAAGGGAGCAATGATGGGTATGTTTATCTCTGATGAACGCACGAGTCGCCCTGATGGCCATTGGTCAACATACCGTGATCGTGTCCGTGGCGTAAGTGCCGATCAGATCCAACAGGCAGCGAATGATTATCTGCATCCTGAGGATATGGTCATCTTGGTTGTCGGCCCTTGGGACGAGATCAAGAAGGGGAACGCCGAATCTGAAGCTGATGAGGCGCGCGTCGCAACAATGGCCGAGTTCTTTGGTGGCCATGCAACCGAGATCCCACAACGCGATCCTGAAACTTTGGAATCAAAGAACTGATTCTCGTTGAAAATATGAGTTCAATGCTCGTATTCCCTTCCAAAATAGTGTATATTCACAGGCCCGGTCATCTGACTGGGCCTGTTTTTTCATCCACACATTTGTAGAGTTTCGGGCGGAGAAGAGGCCGTTCAAAACTTACTCAGGAGACTTCATATGTCGATCAGGCATCTCGCCCTTTCTATCATCATTGGCGCATCCACAGTTGCTTTTGCCAGCGATACGCACGATGGATTAATTCAATATCCATCACTTTCACCAAATGCGAATCACATTGTATTCTCGGCCGGTGGCGATCTCTGGTCGGTGCCCGTCGCGGGCGGCTCGGCCAATCGGTTGACCACGCATCCCGGAACCGAAGCCCAGACCCGATTCAATGCAGATGGCACAATGCTTGTCTTTGAATCCGATCGTGATGGAACACAAAATCTGTACACGCTTGATTTAGTCAACTCCCGAGGCGGGCTGATCGCAAGTGACATCAATCGGATCACAACATCCGATCGATTCGAAATGCTCGGCGGGTTTTCAGAGGACGGCAAGTCGGTCCTGTTCTCTGCATATCTCTATCCAGAAATCTATCGTCACCCACGCATGTATCAAGCTCCGCTCGATGGTGGCCCGATGACTCGCGTTACCGAATCGTTCGGACGCGGACCAGCAACACGGTCTGACTCCGAAGACATCTACTTCATTCGTGGATACTACTACACGCACCGCGTTGCGTATCGCGGCCCGGGCAATCTCGATATCTGGCGGTTCCGCCCATCGGACAACTCGTTTGTACAGGTGACACAGTTCGATGGCATGGATATGAATCCGAACGCGTTACCTGATGGTTCGTTGGTCTATGTATCGAGCCGAGACGGGCAGTACAACCTTGTTCGACTTGCGGCAAACTCGACTGATCAAGATGCCAATGCGGTAACTCAACTCACGCACTTTAAACCAGACGCATCAAACCCAACCACCATCACGCATGGCGTGCGCGATCTTGCCGTATCGGCGGATGGTTCGACCGCGGTGTTTGTCGTATGGAATACACTGTATACGCTCGATTTGATGAGTTCACAAGCAACACCAATGCCTGTAGATATCTCGTTCGGATCAGACTCCGCGAGGGATCGTATCGAGAAACTTAAAATCTCGAAGAAAGTCTCCGAAGCTGCGGTGCATCCATCAGGCGATGCAATTGCAGTTATTGCTCGTGGCGAACTCTTCATCCGAAGCACAGATGAAGGGCATCCAACGCATCGCATCACCAACACAAGCGCACGAGAACGCGATATTGTTTGGTCGCCTGATGGTGTGAAGTTGTACTTTACGGCTGACAATGAAGACTCAATCGGCTCGATCTATGCAGCAACAGTTACTCTAGCTTTGGAAGATTTAGAGCCGGTAGTTGAAGAAGAACCAGCGGAAGAGGTTGTTGAAGAAGAAGCCGAAGAAGCTACAGAAGAAGATGCTGATGGCGACGCTGAAGGCGATGAAGATGCAGTAGAAGATGAGGAAGCGGACGACNNNGAAGAAGAAGATAAGATCGACTATGCCCAACGGTGGGCGACAGCCTTACGATTCGAGATCACTCCAATCATCGAAGCCGATGCGTTAGCGTTTTCACCCAAGCCATCACCGGATGGCACCAAGTTGATGTATCTCCAAGATCGTGGCGATATTGTGATTCGTGATTTGCAAACTGGTGAAGACCGTGTTGTTCGTGAGTTGTGGGCCGAGCCGGATATTCTCTGGGTTTCAGATTCACGCCATATTATTTTCGCAGCAACAGATCTCGATTTCAACACCGACATCTTCTTGCTCGATACACGCATCGCTGAGGATGGTTCCTACCCAGAGCCAATCRATATCTCTCGTCATCCAGACATCGATCATTCGCCAGTGCTTTCGCACGATGGCAAGGTGCTGACCTTCTTGTCGGATCGGGATAATGAGAACTGGGAGTTCGATGTGTACGCGGTCAATCTCGATCGTGAACTCGATGGGCTGAGTAGCTACGAACTCGCGAAGTATTACGAGGATGCAAGCGACGCAGTCAAGAAGATCAAGCCAATCGATCCGGTTGAGTTTAAAGAATTAGACGATGAAGAAGCGGAAGAGACTNNNGAAGAGGAGGATGCCTCAGCACTCACCTTCGATACAAAGGATGCGTATCTCCGGATCCGTAGGCTGACATCTACGCCTCAGGCGGAATCAGCTTTGGTAATGACACCAGGCGCAGATCGCATCGCGTTCTCTACGGTCATTGATGGCGATCGTTCATATGTCAGTGTCGATTACAAGGGCAAGGATCGCAAGACGATCAAGTCTGGGAGTATTAGTAATCCCCGGATTTCGATCGATGGCAAGTCGCTGAGCTTTGTGTCCGGCGGCGTGGCATCAACCACCAAGCCAACAGGTGGCAAGGCAACATCAATGGGCATTGATGCAACGATCATGCTTGATCGTCATGCTSAACTCGCCCAGAAGTTTGATGAAGCTGCCCGCCGATTTGGGCTTGCGTTTTATCACCCGACGATGAAGGGGGTCGACTGGGTCGCCATGACCGATCGGTACCGCGAAATCGTCATGCAGACCCGCACAAAGCAGGCATTCCAACGCCTGATGAATCTGATGTGGGGCGARGTCGAYGGYTCRCAYACCGGCATCWGGGGYGGCGACGGGTTCTCCGCGTCATCACCAGCCAATGGTTACTTGGGTATAGATTTCACACCGACGGCAACCGGGTATCGCATCGATGCGATTATGGAAGGCGGGCCGATTGGCCGAATGAAAAATGGTCCTGCAATTGGCGATACGCTGATTGCGATTGATGATGTCTCACTGGTCAGCACAAGCACGGCTGCCGGGCTTATCGATCTCCATGCAACACTTGCGGGCACCGCTCGCGATGAAGTATTGATCGAGTTTGTGGCTACAGGCGATGATGGTGAATCTGTGAACCGGATGGCACTCGTCACGCCGGTGCCCTATTCAACGATGTCGGTGATTCGGTACAAAGATGAAGTCGCCAAGCGTCGGGCGCAGGTTGATGAGATGTCCGATGGCAAACTCGGTTATCTGCATATCCGTTCGATGGGGCTCGCATCGGTTCGTGATTATGAACGAGATTTATTCGCAGCAGCTGATGGCAAGGAAGGTTTGATTATTGATGTGCGTGATAACGGCGGAGGTTGGACGACCGACATCCTGCTCGCATCGCTTACAGCACCAAACCATGCCTATACCATCCCGCGTGGTGCGAATCCTGATGATGTTCGCATGGATAATTATCCGCGGGATCGGCGATTGATCTATGCGTATTCGCGCCCGATCAATGTATTGATCAATCAGAACTCATTTTCAAACGCTGAGATCTTTGCTCATTCGATCCGCAACACCAAACGCGGTACGCTCATCGGCACGCAAACCTTCGGCGGCGTGATTTCTACAGGATCGTTTAGCCTCATCGATGGCACGACAGTTCGTCGACCATTCCGTGGGTGGTATCTTCCAGATGGAACTGATATGGAGAGCAACGGGGCCAAGCCCGATATTGATATCCCACAGACTCCAGCCGATGAGGTTGCGGGTAATGATCCGCAGCTCGAAGCAGCGATTAGCGAGTTGCTCGGGCGAACCGGAGGCTAAGAGAGTTTGATAGATTCATGATATGAAAAAGCCCCGCGGTTTGTTCCGCGGGGCTTGTTTTATAGACTCAAATGTAAAACTGTTTACTTATCTTCTTCCGAAATACCAACGCCGGTTCGCACAGGAGGCGTCGGGCGATTTGGTTTCTGATACCCGTTGAGTTTGATCTCGCTGAGCAGATGCTCAACAGCGACATCAAGCTGGGGATCAGCACCATCGAGCATCAACGCTGGGTCGGCTTCGACGACGATGTCGGCATCAACGCCATGCCCTTCGATGCCCCATGTGCCATCGAGTTCATAGAACCCRAAGTTKGGMACGGTGACRGCWCCGCCRTCGATSARYGSSGGWACRCCSGAGATTCCGACMARKCCGCCCCAKGTYCGRGTGCCGATGAGTTTGCCGAGCCCATGATGCTTRAAGAGCCACGGGAACATATCGCCACCRGARCCRGCGTTGCCGTTGATCAGCATCGCCTTTGGWCCCTGRTGYGAATCATAAGGCCAWGGCCAATCSGCRCCRTCGCGMCGGTACCAATAGTTGGTGCGTGGACGRTTGAGYARYTCGATGAAYCGGTTGGGKATYTGCCCRCCGCCGTTCCATCGYTCGTCGATCATCAGTGCCTCTTTGCCCATCTGGCCGTAGAACTGGCGGAAGAGTTCGTTCTGCCCTTGGACGCCGGTGTTGGGTACATAGATGTACCCGATCTTGCCGTCGGATGCCTCTTCGACATATTTGCGGTTGCCTTCGACCCATGCGCGGTACCGAAGATTGGATTCCGATCGCATCGGCTTGATCGTGATATCACGCTCGTTGATGGTTTCTTCATCACCTTCGAGTGCGGAAACAATCGTCAGTGTTGTTGGCGAACCGGCGAGCCCGATGAATGCTGCCCACGGGTCGATTGATGTGTCGACCGCGTTGCCGTTGACCGCGGTGATAATGTCACCTTCTGCAACATCAAGCCCGTATTGGGACATTGGCCCGATCGCATCGGTATCCCAAGGAGCACCGCGATAGATCTTCGTGATCGTAAATCCTGATTGGTCATCCGAAGATGCCACAGCGAAATCGACACCGAGCATACCCACATTCTCGTTTGGCTGACGATCGAAGTCGCCGCCGCCGGAGTATGAATGCCCTACATTGAGTTCTGCGATGAGTTCGCCGATGATGTACGCGACATCTTCACGCGAGACCGCATCGTCAACCATTGGGAGGTAGTGAGCAAGCACGCCATCCCAATCTACGCCGTGCATGTTCTCGACATAGAAGAAGTCGCGTTGACGACGCCACGCATCGGTGACGAGTTCTTGCCATTCTTCTCGCAGGTTCACTGTCTTTCGCAGCTTCATGMTCAAAGGCTTGGCGGTTTGGCCAGGCTTGGCATCGACTACTGCAAAGCCGCCAGGTGTAGCTGCTGCAAGCTTCTTGCCATCGCCGGACATATCGAATCCGAACGCCATGCCGAGCACGGTTTTCTCGGAAGGTTCGTCATCGTGGACATCAATCATCTTGATTGATGCGCCGCTGTCGTTTGCGCGGACATACAACAGAACACCCTTGTCATTCGATGCTAAGTTTCTAAAGTTACCCGAATCGACTCCGAGATCGAACGAGCGACCCTCGAAGTTCTCAAAATCGATTTCGACTGTTTCGCTCGCCTCGCCAGCATCCTTTACAATCTCGCCGAGTTCTTCTTCAGTGATATCTGAAGAGGTTCGTTTTGCAGTCGTTGAGCCTCCAACACCGAGTTCTTTAATCTCCCAGGTGCCGGTCATTTCATCGCCGTTAATAGTGGATTTACTGATAAAGGTCATGCCGTTATCATTTGATTCACGATTGAACTCGTTGGTGTCAGCGTTCCRCTCGACAAGGTCGCCAAGGTCGTCGGTTTCTCCCATTGCTTCAGATTGTCCCATGATGTTTCCATCGTCATCAACAACAATGGTCATGGAGAATGAAATGTCATTGTCGGGCATGCCAAGAGCAGCGAAGCCCGTTGCTGTGCCATTCCATTTGCCCCAAAGCGGATGCTCGGTGTCGTAGCCGTCGAGGTAGGATGACTCCTCATCGTCGCTGTCTTCAGCATCATCAGCACCGTCTTCAGAATCAGAATCCTCTGCGTCTGCATCTTCTTCATCATCCCAAGTCTCGTCGTCGGATTCGAGTAAGTGGGGGGCTTCGACATCTGTATTGAGAGGGACCGCAATCAAACGCCCAGTGCTGGCATACACAAAGGTCGAACCAACATCCTCATACTGAGGCGATGTAAAATCACGATTGGATGTGTAGTACAAATAATCACCCAACAACGAGAACGCCGGGCTGGTGTCATTGAAGAACCCCGCCGTCACCTGATGGAGTTCGCTGGTGTCTGTGTCATAAATCCAGATCACCGAACTGAATGAATCAGATTTTCCGTGTGCATAGGTGATCCAACGCGAGTCATGCGACCATGAAACATCTGGCTGACCAGCAAGCGGATCTGTATCGAAGTGGGTAACCTTTCCGGTTTCAACATCGACCAGATTCATCACACCGGCTTTGTCAACCGTATAGATTGTCTTCGAATCTGGTGACCATGTTGAGGACATGAAATAGGTTTTGTTGCCTTTGGTGAGCTTGCGCGTCTCACCTTTTCCGTCAGATTGGGTGATGTAGAGTTCATACTCTCCGTCTTCATCGGAGAAGTAAGAAATCCATCGCCCATCTGGGCTCCACGAAGGCGTGCGTTCGGATRCRCCCGAKGTATTGGTMARYTGGCGWGGRGCMCCRTTTTCGACTGGCACAGTCCAGATATCGCCGCGGGCTTCTGCGACCACTCGTTTGCCTGTTGAAGATATGCCGCCACCGAGAATGTTTTGGCTCGCATCGACAATCTTTGGTCGAAGTGATTCGCGAGCGCCAGGAATGGTGATGTCCACTGCTTTTGATTTCTTATTGCCCAAGTTGAGCAAATGAATTTGCGATCCAAGCTGAAACACGATTTCGCCTCTGCTCGCCGTTGCGCTGCCCATCGATGGGAACTTCACATCGTTGTCAGTGAAGTGTGTAATCTGTTCGTGCTTGTCCTTTTGGGTGTCGTAGCGCCAGATGTTGAGCCGGGCTTCGCTGCCATTGTCCGAGAGGTAGTACAGCTTGTCCTTGTGCCACATCGGGATGGTGTCGGTGCCTTCCCAACTGGTGACTTTGCGCGATTCATTTGTTTTGAGATTGAACAGCCAGATATCGGTCGCCAAGCCGCCGCGGTATCGTTTCCATGTCCGGAAGTCGCGAGAGTTAGGCGTGTAGGCAAGCCATTCGCCGTCAGGGCTGATGCTGCCGGTCGCGCCGTAGGGTACAGGGAGTTGTTCAGGTATACCGCCTTGAGCATCTACCGTATAGAGTTTCTGATGGGCACGGTTGCCGCTTAAACCATTAAACGAAAACAACAGCGACCCATCAGGTCCCCAGTCTAATAGCCGCTCGTTTGCAGGGTGATGCGTGACGCGATAGGGAATGCCGCCGTTGACATCGACGGTGTAGAGATCGCGATCTCCTTCATAGTTGCCTACGAATGCGATGGTCTGTTCATCTGGACTGAACTTTGGATGTTGTTCTTGCCCAGCCGGGCTCACGACCGGACGGGCCGTGCCGCCTTTTCGATCGACAATCCAGATATCATTTGCATAGACAAAGAGGATGGAGTCTTTGCCGACATCGGGATAGCGAAACATCCCGGAGTTCTTGGTGGTGTCTTGTGCAATGAGCGGGGCAGCAGCGAAGGCAACCCCCGCTGCGCCGATGAGCAGCATCGTTTTTTTCATTTGTTTATTCCAATTCCAGTGTTGTTGAAGCAGCCAAACGCGATGGCTTATCAGTGTGTACCGATTTTGACTGATCCAGTTTCATGTCGGCATTAAAATAGTTTTGAATATGCCCTATTCATGAATAGAAATAATGGATATTCATGGGCAAATTGAGTTGATTATTGAAGACGAGAAGCTAATAATCCCATCCTGATTGCGGGGTAGAGCAGTCTGGTAGCTCGTCGGGCTCATAACCCGGAGGTCATTGGTTCAAATCCAGTCCCCGCTATTGTTTGAAACTAAAGGACTTGCATTCATTTGCGAGTCCTTTTTTCTGCTCAAAATCAGCCGTTGTACACAGATTTGTACACACGATGAGAGCATGGAACAGGACTCGCCCACTCAGAGCAACCGCTCAAAGGCAAGTCATGGCATTTCTCATTCAACGAAACGGAAACGACTCCATCCAGTGACCTGCCCCCCATATTCAGTTAACCGTCGAGCATACTTTGGGCGACCGCCTCGGCGATTTTGATGCCGTCGACGCCGGCGGAAAGGATGCCGCCGGCGTAGCCTGCGCCTTCRCCASCTGGATAAAGCCCCKTGGTRTTGATGCTCTGGARWGTNCTCRTCNCGSWWGNRWYYGGAYGNRKCGRYGWSRWGSGTGWCNCGNCRCCNGKCARYMKSGCNGTCSWMMATWKCNAWACMCKCRTMWCCGGCGGCCGAACGATGTGAGCGATTCGCGAATGGCGGCGATGGCATAGTCCGGAAGGCAGGGGGTGAGATCTGTAGGTACCACGCCCGGTTTGTACGAGGGAACAACGCTACCGAACGATGTGCTGGGCCGCCCGGCGATAAAGTCACCGACGCACTGCCCGGGTGCCGCGTAGGTGCTGCCACCGGCGACGAACGCTGCGGATTCCCATTTGCGCTGGAATGCGATCCCCGCGAGTGGGCCATCGGGATAGTCTTTTTCGGGCGAGATGCCGACGACGATGCCTGCGTTTGCATTGCGCTCGTTGCGTGAATATTGACTCATGCCGTTGGTGACCACTCGGCCTTCCTCTGAGGTGGCGGCGACGACCGTGCCACCCGGGCACATGCAGAAGCTGTAGACATCTCGCCCGTTTGAGGCGTGGTGYACRAGYTTGTARTCRGCYGCACCGAGGATGGGGTTGCCMGCRYTKKGSCCGAATCGCGMSAGGTCGATRAGCGATTGCGGATGYTCGATRCGAAAGCCSAGRGAGAAGGGCTTGGCTTGRATATGCACCCCGYGGTCKTGSAGCATCTSRAATGTATCGCGCGMGCTATGGCCGATGGCSAGCACRACATKATCGGATGCAAGATGCTCGCCGCTSGCAAGCAYGACGCCGCGTACTYGACGCRYGCCGTTGCTGCCGGTTTCAATATCCAAGTCTGTCACGCGGCTCTCGAAACGGTATTCGCCGCCGAGAGACTCAATGGTGGCCCGCATGTGCTCCACCATTTTCACCAAGCGAAAGGTGCCGATGTGTGGGTGCGCCTCAACCAGGATTTCTGGTGGCGCTCCGGCTTTCACGAACTCCATCAAGACCTTTCGACCGAGATGGCGAGGATCTTTGATCTGGCTGTAGAGCTTGCCATCGGAGAATGTTCCCGCACCTCCCTCGCCGAACTGGACATTGGATTCCGGGTTGAGCACCGACTTACGCCACAGCCCGAAGGTGTCCTTCGTGCGATCGCGCACTTCTTTGCCGCGTTCTAGGATTATTGGCCGAAATCCCATTTGGGCCAGCAGCAGCGCGGCAAACAACCCGCACGGCCCCGCACCGATAACCAGCGGACGCGATAATATTTTATCAGTCGCATGCGCGACGAAGCGGTAATCGATGTCCGGTGTCGGTTTGATTTGTACATCGTCGGCAAACTGATCGAGCACACGCGCTTCATCTTTCACCTCTACATCAAGCGAATAGACCAGCAGAATGGCGGCCTTCTTGCGGGCGTCATGYGCTCGGCGAAACACSGTRCACGAGATCAGCMTRTCCGGCGYAATGCGCAGACGGGYGATGRYMGCYTTSGCRATGGCATCGGGGGAATGATTGAGCGGAAGATTGATRCCGGTYAGGCGGAGCATGGGTTACCTTTCGCGTCAGCGTCAGCGGTTGTACGAGACAAGTTCAGAGGTCGTCTCGTGCAACCCGTTTCCGCCATGTGATGCATACGCCTCGGCCCTCTTGTGGCAGCTGGCACCGGGGCGTCGGCTAAGAAGGGTAGTCACAGTGAAAGCACGAACCRAAWTTTYRAGCCCCATCGGMCGATTCCRACCACAAAGTATTCAACTGGTGTCCTGTCAACCCGATTTTGGTTGCTCGATGGCTTGAGCAAATACAGTAGCGGTCCAGCGAGTTTGTGTGCTTCTGTTTTCGATGATTGAGTGGTCATAAGTTATCCAGAGAGAGNNCCCAACGGCACATAACCTGAGAGTCAGCTTTTGCAACCCGCCTCAGAATTTGAACCAGATTCAGAAAAGTGTCTCAGTTGGTTTTTCAAGGAGGGTTGCGCGACCTCTATTTAAAGGTCAGTTGCAAACGCAACCGACTCCACGGTAAACGATTAACACCACTGAGAGAACTCGGTGGTGTTTTTCATTGTTTGCGGGATTCTGGGGAGGATTTGGAGATGGTGGGGGAGTTGGGGAAGTCTCTGATGATTCGGAGCTCATAACCAGAGTTGCATGGATAATGAGCAGGTTGGGGCGGCATTTCCCCAAAATCTCTCGTTTGTGTCAGAGACTCGCGGCCGGGTTATGAGGGGGTTGTGATCGCTATGGTAATACTCGTAGACCGAGCTTCTTCAGGAACTTGTTGTGCTTGGCTGTAGCTGTGGTGATCGCTTTCTCAATGTCCACCAGTTCTTGATAGACCTCATCGAGCTCGATCTCCGGCTCAGGTATTGCGGTGCTGACATAGCGTGAGATGTTCAGGTTGTAATCATTTTCGATGATTTCATCCATCGACACGCGTCTTGAGTACCGCTTCTCTTCCTTCCGGAACTGATAGGTTTCGACGATATTGTCGATGTTCTCATTCGTCAGTTGGTTTTGACGCTTGCCTTTCTTGAAGTGCTCGCTGGCGTTGATGAAGAGTACATCATCGGGCTTCTTGCATTTCTTGAGTACAAGGATGCACACCGGGATGCCGGTTGAATAGAACAAGTTGGCGGGCAGTCCAATCACCGTGTCGATATGCCCGTCATCGAGTAGCTTCTTGCGGATTTTGGCTTCTTTGCCGCCGCGGAACAGGACGCCGTGAGGCAGGATGATCGCCATCACGCCTTCGTCCTTGAGAAAATTGAATCCGTGGAGCAAGAAGGCAAAATCGGCGGCAGATTTGGGGGCCAGCCCGTAGTTCTTGAATCGAACATCCTCGCCCATCGCATCGTTGGGGTCCCAGCGGTAACTAAAGGGTGGATTGGCAACCACCGCATCAAAATACGGCTTCTTGGCGGGGTTGGTTTCGCAGAGATAATCCCAGTCATTGGTCAGGCTGTCGATCGCTACCTCCCCGGCCAGAGCCGATGGGGTCTTGTGCCAGCAGCGAGATTTCCTCGGCTCGTACGACACGCCCGGCTCCGCTCAAAGTATCGCAGTGGCGGGCACCACTGCTTATGTGGCAGGTTTCTATTCAGGTCTGCAGATTATTGATGTCAGCGATTGTCCGCCTTCGACCTGCCTCGCCGATCTCACCAACGATGGCTTGCTCAACTTCTTCGATATCTCTGCACTCCTCACAGCCTTCGCTGATGCGGATCTTGCCGCCGATTTCAACAGCGATGGGCTCTTGAATTTCTTCGATATCTCAGCATTTATGATTGAGTTCGCTGCCAGCTGTCTGTAATGCGACTTGCAACGGAGTGGCGGAGTTCGCGATATCGCAACTCAACCACATTGAAGCAACAAGACAAACACGATCGTCTCCCGCTATTAAACCCACAATAGACTGTTAACCCCACGCATAAGGGCAGGGGCGCCGTAAGGTATATCCATTATTCCCTCTATTTTGGTAATAAACGGACAGTTTTTGTTGAGTGATTAGTCTGATGTAGAATACAATGCATGCAGTATCACGATGTGTACAGCATCAATGCCTGTGTAAATAAATGAGAAAATAATGTCATTGCCAATCAACTGTTTAGATTTTTGTTTTTTTGAAATGAAGTTGAGTGGGCTACTCAAGATCATTGTTGTTGGCTCTAGTGCGGTGATTTGTACCAAGTCACAATCGCAACCAGATATTATCGGGCTAGGGCATTGGGCCGAGCCAGTGTCGGGGTCATGGCTGAATCCTGCGAACTGGGAGGACGGGCGTGTGCCGCGAGGCAACGGGATGGACACGATTATTTCTGTTGRCYCKSKMWAYWKMKTWYMMWYMMSKSMGTYWGKWGMRWTWSRGCAWMYWWYSWATCTTGNNNWTWATGMTGKTSKKWTYRMKATTKWYKSTTTYTYKATGCTCACGGTCTGGGATCGTCTTGTCAACTATGGCGTGGTTTTGGTCAATACCCAAAATGGAGGTGGCAATGCTCGTCTTCAGTTTGAACAAGACACGCTGATTAGCGGCAATGGTGTGATCGAGCTCAACGCGATCAATTCGATCTACGAGTCGCAGATATTGACCAGAGGAAATCTTGTTACCATTGGTCCGGATCAGGAGATCGCAGGGGCTGGAACACTCGTTGGGTTTTACCATAATGCGGGCGTGATTCGGTCACAGGACGCGGGCAGTCTTGGGCTTATGATTACCCAGCAAGTGACCCAAGAGGAGACCGGGAGTTTGTTACTGGCAGGGACCACGCTCCGCTTGAATGAAAATGCTTCTTTTGTTGGTGGTGTGTTTCACTTCGGAGACAACAGCACGCTCGAACTTGAAGCAGGCGCGGTGGTCGATCCCGTGATGCTCCTGAGAGGAAACGACACGATCATTGAGATTGTTGGAGGAGAAGTCGTACACCCTTTTCCGATGACTCCAAGCGATGTGTTGCTCATCAACGGCACGCCGGCGGTATGTGTGTTGGATCAAAGCATGATGCTCAACGGGCAGATCATCCTGAACGCAGACCAGGATCGCTTTGGCTCGACCCTCCGGGCTGAGGGTACTGTCGAGATCCAAGGGGATGGGTGGATTGAACTCCGGGCGAGTCTTAGTGGAAGGCAGGATGTTGCAACTATTCTCGCCGAGGGGGGGAATCAGTTGACAATTGGTGAAGGAATCGCCATCACTGGCAGCGGCCTGATCCACGGGAATGACGGTGGAAAGATCATAAATCATGCTACCGTGACTGCGTTTGATGAACAACTCATCAGGCTCAAGGGTGATATTTCCGGTGGTGTTTATGAAGCCAATGGCGGCGAAATTGAGATTGGACTAGCGGCAACCATAAACGGTTCAGAGTTCAGAGCAACCAATGGCGGGCGTGTAACCGTTTCCAACTCGACGCTTATTGATACTGAGTTTTCATCAGGAACAGATTTGCACATCTCTTATGGAGGCGTCAGTATTGTTGACGCACTCAATATTGATGGCAATATCTTGCTTGAGCCCGCTTCTACTTCTACTGCTTCTGCATCACTCAATTTTCAAGATTTTCCGTTGCTGATGGGCGCAGGCGATATACGGATGGGGACATCTGCGTTTGAGCAAAACATCAATGTGCATGGCGAGTTAGATCTTCCCGCGGGCATAACGATTTCAGGGGGAGGGCAAATCGATGGTACATTCAGAAGTAATTYGATCATTACCGCGAATCATCTAGCTCAACCACTGTTCTTATCCGGTAGTTATGATGGTGGGCTGTTTGTTGCTGATCACTCAGAGCTTCGGCTCTTGGGGTATCACTCCAACGGGGAGTATGTGTCTCGAGGCGGTTTGATTCGATTTTTGAACGCACGATTGGATCAGGTCGTTCTCCGTGCGACTGACGGAGGTGATATCCGAATTTACCCAGGTTACGATGTTGAGTTTAAGAACTGCTACGCGGAGGTTAATCTTGATGTGTTTGAGGGCAGTGAAGTTGTGTTCCAAGAAGGCAATGAGATACACGGCGTGCACTATGTGCTCAACAGTGGAGCTGTTTTACTCGAAGGCACACAACTCGAAGGGAGTGGTGGTATCTTGATGCGTGGATTGATCATTGCAAACGAAGACTCGAGTGTGATCGGCGCAGGCATTCCGATCAGTGGTTCAGGAAGGATTAGATCAACCCAAGGTGGATCAATATCAGTCTTGTCGTCGATTATCGCGGACGATTCATTTGCGCCGCTTCGCTTGGTGGGCAATATCGGGCCCGTTACGGAACTCGCTGCTGATGGCGGAAGCTTGTTGTTCGAGCACGGGCTTATTTTAAGCTCTGCTGTAATCGAAACACGCAATGGAAGTATCGTCGAGTTTGCTTCAGGGGATATCGAGTTAATTGACATCGAGAACAGAGGGGACCTTCGCATCGAGGATGGGTTGACTAATGTGTTATTTAGTGGCCAGCTCATTAATAATGGTTCAATCTATATTGGAGCGACTCAGGTCGGTGCGGGGGCCACACTCAGTGGGTCACGGCCTATCGAGATCATTGGTGAGGGACGAATCGAGCTCGATGCCATTGAGGGCKTRSMGMYKSCRRAKMTATTKRGYKKGYKKYMRYTYRCYSTKSGMSCWKGRCWKSRKSYGSYYRRKGACGGGCGAATGGGAGGGAATGTCGAGTTCTTCGGGACACTCGAGCCGAGCGGCGAGATGCGCAAGTTTTCTGTTTTTCGGTTTGTTTTTCATCCTGGATCAAGGCTGGAAGTTGATATTGCAGGAACGGATATTGGCGAATATGACGCTGTTCAGGTGCTCGGTGGCGGACAACTCACGCTGGGCGGAACGTTGGCGGTTGATTTTCAGGAGGGCTGGGTTCCAGCATTTGGTGATCGCTGGGCAGTCGTGCAAGGAGGGGAAGTGACTGGGCAGTTCGATTCGATTGAGAGCAATGTGGCGCTCCCCAATGGGTGGGTTTATCTTGGGGTTCCAAACGCAGACGGGCTCGATCTCGTGATCTCCTGCCCAGGGGATCGAAACGGTGACGGCGTTCGGAACTTCTTCGATATCGTGAGTTTTATCAACGCCTATGGCGATCAAGACCCCAGCGCAGACCTCAATAATGACGGGGAGTTCAGCTTCTTCGATTTTAGTGCGTTCATCCAAGAGTTCGGAATCGAGTGTGGATCATGAATAGTTATTGCCGATTATTTTCTCAGAGTCTAGTGTTCGTTTGCTTTGCGATTGGAGCAATGACAACCAAGTACGCATCTGCTGAGCCAGTGAGCATCTTGTGCTTCGACAATGAACCGATTGGGCAGATCGAGCAGCTTGAAGCGTTGCGGAGTATCAAAGTCGTCGGCCATGTCGCATATGCAGGGGGGGCAAGGAGCCAGGATATCACACTCTACGATATCAGTGACCCTTCGCAACCTACGCTGATCGGGTCGATTCCTGACACGCTCCGGGCCAATGTCGTTGGAGTCGAGGGAGATCGATTGTATATCTTTGGTTCCTCGACGGGGTTTCGCATTATGGATGTCAGCGATCCGACGAATCCACAGTTTCTTGAGATGTTCTCTGGTGGTGATGGCTATGTGCTTACCACTTTCAACCAGAGGGCATATTTTATAGAAGACACGCAAGTGCTCGCCTACGACCTGAGTGAAGGGAATGTGGGGCAGTTGCTCGGCTCGATCGATCTCGTGAACCCGCTTCGAGCATTTCATGTCGCGGATGGCTATGGGTACGCTGCGATGAGCAACGAACTCAGAGTGATTGATCTCCATGATCTGGAAGATATGCAGGTTGTTGCGACTTACCCAGACTTTGGGTCCTCGAGTACACTCGTGAGTTCAGGTGATTTTCTGTATCTCAAATCAGAGGGGCTTTCGGTATTGGACATCAGCGATCCGCTATCGATTACGCTGATCACAGACAGCATCATGCCAGGGCTTGATGAACGGGCTYGGATTGTTGGCGATCATCTTTACACGCTCGACAGCGATTTTGGACTCTTGATCTATGATCTTGTTGATCCTGCAAGCCCGGAACTCGTCGGAACATGCCTCGTCAGCGCCGAGGCCTATGAGTATGTCATCGATGAAGAACAGGCGTATGTTGTGGTTGCCGATAATCTGTTAGTATTTGATATCGCTCGTCCGGTGACATCGATTACGGGTTCGGTTGACGCACATTTTTCGGCATTCGGGAGCGCACTCTCAAATAATCAACTGTGGGTGGCTGGTGATCAACAGGGCTTGGCTGTGTTTGATATTTCTGGTGAAGGAGATCCCATACTGATCCAGAACCATTCTTCATATGCTCGCGTGAGGCAGATTATTATCGAGGATGACCTCGCGTATATTTCAGGGCCAGATATGGGTTTTCAGATCCTTGATATTTCGCCGGGTGAGTCTCCATCGCTTGTTGGGCAGTATCCCGCACTCGGAGTGATCTCTCTGGTTGGGAAGTCAGACAACTATGTTTTTCTGTACGATGATACGCAATATGACAAATTATTGATTCTTGATGTAGCCGATCCAACGCATCCGCGATGGATTTCTTCATATCAGCCCAGAAGCTATGTGTTCGATGTTGAGTTCTATCAGGACACCATGTATGTGGCTACCAGTCTTGATGGGATTGCAATCTTCGATATGCGGAATCCATTTGTGCCAGTTTTTATTGATCGGTATGAGGGAGACCGTGTCCATGCGATCGAAGTTCTGAACGACAATTTGATCGCTGCGTCATTCGAAATGATCGTGTACGACCTCGATGACCCGAGACACCCGGTCGAGCGTTCAAGGTCCCAGATCGTATCGCAGCGGCTGATCAGAGAAATGATCACCGTTGGCACACGCCTTATCTTTCACCGTGAAGATCCGGATATCTATGCGTGGAGAAGTATCGGAGTGGTTGATGTGGCCGATCCGGATCTTCCGGAGCTATTGGGTGTGTATCCACAGTTTGAGCGAATCGCATCGCTTGAGGTGTTCGATCATCGGATTAGTGCTGTGACGAGTGAAGGCGTGATTTATATGCTCGATTACAGTGAAAACTGCGAGTCTTGCCGTGCGGATTTTAACGGGGATGGTGTTCTCAACTTTTTTGATATTGCAGAGTTCCTTATAGCCTTTGCATCCCAAAGCCCTGCTGCGGATCTGCACGAAGATGATCTATACAACTTCTTTGATATCTCGGCTTTCCTCATAGCATTCAATGCTACCTGCCCGTAGGGTCCAAAAACTCGGCCGAACCGGATTTTTCGGTATTTGCAGATGAATCAATGATTCTGAAACACAATCTGCGCACGAGAATGTCTCTTGAATGCTGAGACTGATTATAAAATAGGCTGATTGAGATATTTTCAAGCGGCAGCGCGACGATAAGAGCGAATCAGCCCGCCAAGTTGCTCATCACAGATGACTTTATCAACTGGCTTAGCCGGTTTAAATGTTGGATCAAGCACTGCATTCCCAACTCCCTGACGGGGCCGATCATGGTTGTAATGCTCGACATACGCATCAGCCGCTCGCCACAGATGCTTCTCGCCAATGGGGATAACGCGATCAAGACATTCATGCTTGATTGAGCGAACAAACCGTTCGGCCTAGGCATTCAGGTTCGGACTCTTGGGTGGAAGCTTGATCGATTGGACACCTGCCGAAGCAAGTATCTCGATCACTGACTCCCCCGAAGAACTCGGTTTTCTTCCTTGAGATAGTCTATCACTCGTTGCTGCTGGGCATTGAGGATGCCAGCAATGATGGCGCTGAGGTAAAGTGGAGGTCGCATGACTGAGAGTATGATTCAGATATTSGCTTCYMWKRSWKARRKCKGMMWMYWKRKRKMSYRSKCSRMMGRWGYYWMTGWTGSTKYKKCSMARARGGYYRSGSAASYTCTATTGTTTGAAACTAAAGGACTTGCATTCATTTGCGAGTCCTTTAGTTCTGCTCAAAATCAGCCGTTGTACACAGATTTGTACACACGATTTGAGCATGGAACAGGACTCGCCCAGTCAGAGCAATCGCTCAAGGGCAAGTCATGGCATTTCTCATCCAACGAAACGGAAACTACTCCATCCAATACTCGGTCGGCAAACGATCGAAACGAAAATCACTCCGCACCAAGAGCAAGCAGATCGCCGAGGAGATGCTTCGGCAGTTCAAGTCGGCCGAGTATAAAGGGCTTTCGTCGCCGCTCCCAACCAAGGCACATATCAGCAAGATCGTGGGGGCGTATGTCCGCAAGATGCGAACGACAAAAACCGAGCGGAGCGTCAAAGCTGATATCCAGTACCTCCGAGCAATCTTTGGAGAGTGTTGTGAGGAGTTTGGGTAATTCCAGGTGCAGTGGGATCCAGACAACTTGTCAAGATTCATCCGGGTAGCAATGGGGATGAAGTTGAGTTAAATTGCTCACCTATCGTCGGCAACATGTGGCATCACGCATTTTCTATCTAGTAATGAATATGCCAGCTATATGCGAATGTACTCCACAAATTTTTTACATGCCAATCAGTTTGACAAGCTATGAAACGAGTGCTGTTTCTGCCATAATCGATCAAGTGCAGATCGGTTTTTATTGCGGTTTCGATGAGGGTAATGATGCTATAGTTCAATCAGGAGTTATTTGCTTGTCAATGGTCGTCTCAACGAGAGTATTAGGTAAACGGAAGCCGCTGCTAGCGGATTTCAGCGTGCCTCCTCCAATAGAAATTGGTGATGGGGGGGAAGTAACACTCCGCAAGATCATTGAACACATCGTACACAGCGAAGTTGCCAAGTTTGATCGTCGCCAGGAACTGTTTCGATTTGATCGTGTGCTGAGCAAGTCGCAAATAGATCATGGGGTAGGTTTAGGAAAAGTTGATCCTGCCAAAAATAATCGTCTCCAATCTGTGGATGCTGAAGAAGCAGTTGGGACTGCCCTGATGGGATTTATAGATGGACTTTATTTGGTGATTATCGACGAAGTTGAGCGTAAGTGCCTTGATGAAGTAATCCGGCTAAGTCCAACAAGTCATATCACATTTATTCGCCTTGTCTTTTTGGCTGGGGCATAGACAAACCGGAGTGAAAAGTGGATCGAGAAAAGCTACAGCAGCAGGCCGAAGAAGCTCGTGATGTAAAGTGGTTTGACGCTCAAATCAAGAAGGCGATCCGTCTTCCAGGGAAAAGACGAGATGAGTTTCGAGCAGTTATTGATCACATAAAAACGGGCTATCGGCATATCGAAGATGAGGATCGACATACGCGAACGGTGAAGTTTTTTTCTCAGGTTGATCAGAAGCAGAGAAGTAAACTTTGGGCTTCGCTTTTTCCAAAGATAGCATCGCACATTGAGCAGGCATGGTTAAGTGCCGGAGAGCGCCCTTATCAGCATGGGTATATGAGATACCCATTTCGAGCTCCTCAGAGAGCCGCGAGTATCGAAGAAAATAGGGCACGGTTCTTTCTCTCAATGTGTGATTCGCTTGCAGGCTACAAGGAAGATATTGAATGGGTTGCTGCTTGGGCGCCGCACCTGAAAATATATTCGAATGAGCCCAAAGCACATATTGGTTGGTTGCTTTCCAGCGTGCTTCGCCAGGGTGGCGACGATGCTGATCGTGTTCGAAGTGTTCTTGTGGACTCGATCAATGGAGATCATGAAGTTGGTGATATGGGGCATCATGCCATCTCTGCGATGCTCAACTCAGACCAACAAAAGGATTGGGAAGTAATCGCCAAGCTTCTGCTCGCCGCTCAGAGGCAGGAAGGATTACGCCAATCAATTTTAGAGGCAGTCGATGAGGCAAACCCCGAAGCATTCCGATATATGCTGGGCGTCATTCGTGAGCATGATTTGGGACGCTTTAGCGCGACTGTTCGTGCATTCGATGCGTGGCTCGGCATGCAGTGGGCTGGTGGGAGCAGCAAGGTTGTTCATGATGGTGTTGATTCGTTGTGCTTGTATCTAGACGATGAGCATGCGAGATTGCAAGCCATTGAATCTGCTGAGCCTTCGGAGGTTTATCTTGCACTGTGGGGCATCGCGTATTTGGATGCACAAGAGGCCGCAAGACAGGCAGAAATATTGCTGGATCATCAATGTTCAGAGCGACGATTTGTTGCCGTGAAGATGTTAGAACACTTAGCCCTATTGCCAGAGTCAATGGAGAAAATGACAACACGACTGCTGGCTGACGAGGAGAAGGATGAGCGTGTGCTCATGGCTATGGTGTCATTTATTACTCGTATCCAGTTTGTTTCTGTGACTCCAGAGTTGTTTGAATCAATGGGCAATCTCTTCAACTCGATGCCCAAGCGCAAGAAGAAACTTGAGCCAATCGTTTGGCCTTGGGCAAAGTATGAGTACGATCAACGAGTAGTCGCATCTGCCCTCAAGGCAATGGCGAGTGGTTCGCCAGATCAAATGATCCCTTATATGCATGCGCTTGATTCATGGAATGTTGTCAATCTCATTGAGCACCTCGCCGGGACTGGGCACGACTCGGTCAATGGAAAGACGGTCAAACGAAAGCCTAGGAAACTCTCAGTACAAGCCCGTTCAATGGTTGTTCAACTCACTTGCGATTCGCGTCAGGATGTCCAGAAGGCGGCATTCAAGGCGATCGACAAGTTACCGATTGAGGATGATGAGATTGAGTTATTGATGAACAATCTTCATCGCACGGCGGCGAGTCTTCGTCAAGGCGCTATCAGCAGGCTGTCAAAGCTCAAAGATCCTGAGGCGATCAAGATAATTGGTATTTTGCTCGAGGATAAGAATGCCAAGAAGCGAGCCGCCGGGTTAGAACTCGCATCGCACTTGATCGAATCCAAGCGTTCAGCCAAGAAAGTGCAGGCGATGGTTCGATCGCTCGCCGATGTATTCACTGACAAAGATCAGAAAGAGTCTGTGGATCGGATTCTCGGCGAGGCTATAGAGACTGCTACTCTTGACGACTGCCTTGGGCTTGTTCCAAAGGGGTCGCGATACCCAACGATCAAGCCAAAGTTTGTAGGTGTCCGAATCGAAACATCAGCGGCGAAGAAATGCCTCAAGGAAATCGCGGATCTGTTTATTCTTCATGGTGAAACAGAAGTTGAGCTTGAAGAGGGTGAGTTTGGGGATCAGGGGAAAAGTGTAGAACTACTTTCAGCAGCCGGGTGGAAGTTTCCAAAGCCAAAGGCGAGTGAGAATCATCGGGTAGAAGCGAAAGAGCGTCTGCCTTTATGCGATGTATGGCTCGAGTGGCTTGACACTCGGTCGAAGGAAACGCGTGATTCAGATGGGTTAGAACTGGTTCGTGCGATGGCGTGGATTCGTCGTGGAGAATCGTATAGAAAAAACCTCCCTAAGCCATTCAAAAAAGAGTATACATGGCAGCTGCGATATGGGTTTGAACGGCTTGTTTCATGGCTGATGATCCTTTCAGAGCCTCAAGGTGCGGGGGCAATGCTTGTTCAGTACCTCGAAGATTCCCTTGCTCGCGACACAATGAGCGATCAAGAAAAAATTGATCTTCGTGATGATCTTGGGTATCGAGAACCAGGCTTTGTATCGAAACGGGCATGTATTCAAGCTTCATTTCGTAGTGATCATAATTATCTGTTTACCAAGGATGATCACATTCAACTCGGAGCTCTGAAAATGCTGGCGCTCGAGCGGGATGAACCAGATTGCTATGGTCCAACAGTTGAGGAGTTTGTCGCGGGATATGACAGTGGATTGGTAAATGCTCAAGATTTGGTTTGGCTCCTGCTTCATCCAAGGCCCATGCCAAAGCGGGAGAATCATTACTATGACATATCCATGATACTCGGTCCTATCGAGGAGGTTTCGGCGCTCAGAGCACATAAATTGATCGGTGATCGACCAAAGCTTCAAGAAGCAGTTTGTGAAATGAGGGATCGGATAATCRCGATTGAACTTACCCGTGGCGAGATGCTTATGCCCACGAGCAAGCCTGCATCACTGCTTCGTTTCTCAGGTGGTGCCCAGGTTTTCTTTGRCTTTGCAGTTGCTTTGGGGAAGGACAAAATCGTTCGCCAAGACCAGTGGGGTGATCCTACGCGAGCATATTCTTTCAGCCGACTTATATCAGTGACCAATCCAGTTGTTGGCGATACGCAAGAAGTCTTTGCCAAGTTCTATCMATCGTCGGGGCTCAAAGAAGCACGGCTGCTCGAACTGGTCATGTTTGCTCCCCAGTGGGCATCGCATGCAGAACAAACACTTGGGCTCGAAGGTCTTGAGGAAGCCGTGTGGTGGATTCATGCACATACGAAGAAGAATGATTATTGGCGGAACAAAGATTTCAGAGAAATCTGGGCTGCTCAAATCAATGAACGAACTGAACTGGAGTCAGATGATCTCGAAGAAGGTGCTGTCGATGTGAAGTGGTTCAAACAAGTGATTGACATTGTCGGCGAGGATGGTTGGGCAAGGCTGCAGAAGCCTGCAAAGTATGCTTCAAACAGCGGCGGCCACAAACGGGCCCAACTCTTTGCCGATGCGATGCTCAACAACTTAGATACTACAGAACTCCTTGCGCGGATCAATGACAAGCGTCATCAAGATGCTCTTCGAGCACTCGGTTTGATCCCATTGCCAAAGAAGAAAACAGAAGCGAAGAATGAGATGCTTGCTCGGTACAAACTGATCCAAGAGTTCAAGCGTCAGAGCCGCAAGTTCGGGAGTCAAAGGCAAGCGAGCGAGGGGAAGTCGGTAGCCATCGCCATGCAAAATCTTGCACGAACAGCAGGGTTCCGCGACCCAAGGCGTCTGCAATGGGCCATGGAATCACAAGCGATCGCAGATCTTGCCAAAGGCCCAGTGGTCGTCACTGTTGAAGAAACAAGCATCACTCTTTCAATCACAGAAGTGGGCGAGCCAGAGTTGGCTGTGATGAAAAAGGGTAAAAAGCTCAAGAATGTACCCGCCAAACTCAGGAAGAATGATGAGATTGCTCCTTTGCGTTCTCGTGTTACCGAACTCCGTAGGCAGCGTTCTCGGATGCGTATATCGCTTGAGGAATCCATGTGCCGAGGTGATGAGTTCTCCCGAACGGAACTCAAGGAATTTGCAGCCCATCCGATTCTCAGGCCGATGATCGAACGGTTGGTCTTTGTCGGCGATGGCAAGCTTATTGGATATCCTGAAAAAACAGGGCAACTCTTGCGAAATCAGCATGGAACACTTGAGCCGATCGGCAACTCGGACAAACTGCGGATTGCTCATCCTATTGATTTACTCAACGCAGGAGATTGGAGTGAGTGGCAACGAGATTGCTTCGAAGCAGAACGCATTCAGCCATTCAAACAAGTTTTCAGAGAGGTCTATCCAAAGACCAAGTCCGAACTTGATCAGTGTGATATGACCCGTCGATATGCCGGTCATCAAGTGAATCCTCGGCAAGCCCTCTCGCTGCTCAAGGGGCGACAGTGGATCCATTCTCTCGGGGAAGGGGTTCGCAGGGTATWCCACGATGAAAARCTTATTGCKGAACTCTGGTTCCAAGAGCATTTTTATACGCCTGCAGAAGTCGAAGGCTTGACGCTCGAGGGTGTCGCATTTATCCGCAAAGGGAAAAAGGAAAAACGCGTCACGATGGACCAGATTCCTGATCGTGTGTTCAGCGAAGCAATGCGTGATCTTGATCTTGTCGTTAGCGTGGCTCACGCTGGAGGCGTAGATCCTGAAGCATCAGCATCAACGGTTCAGATGCGAGCGTCGCTCCTGARAGAAACTTGTATACTCCTCGGCTTGAATAATGTACAGGTCAAGGGTCATCATGCCATCATCGATGGAACCCGTGCGACCTATTCGGTACACCTCGGCAGCGCTTCTACATCTGTGCTTCCGGGCAAGGCRATGTTTATCGTGGCYGTYCATAGTCAGCATCGTGGTCGGRTATTCCTTCCCTTTGCCGATGATGACCCCAAAACGGCCGAGGTTCTTTCGAAGGTCTTGTTGCTCGCACGCGATGACGAAATCAAAGATCCGTATATCTTGGATCAAATCCGTACATAGGCATTTGGGTTAGTCGGTCCTTTGAGCGCTAGCTATCCAACTACAAGATTCAAAGTTCGCTTTGCAATTTCGATGTGGAGTGATTGTCCCCAATCGAATGGGAGTGCATCATCTTCGATGCCGTCGCCGAAGATGACCCCGCCCTGGTTCATTTCGGAGGTGATCTGGATCGGATTGTTTTGGTCGCTGATCCCCATAGTGAGTGATGTGCCCGTATGGATGCTCGGAAATGCTTCTCGCACAAAGAAAGCGAGGCGGTTGTCCGTGGGGCTCGGTAGCTTGAGCGAACTCCCGTACGCCTGGTTGATGGATCTTGCCCAGCCGGTGGATCCGGTTCCGGTCGCGATGATCACACCCGAGGATGATTGGCGTTCTTCGTTCTTGTTCCAGCGTATTCGATAGCGTGCGGACTGGTGCGTGCGGTGCCCGATGAATATCTCATTGAGTGCATAGATCGACTGTGAATCATCGAGTGTCGCGCACACCATCGTCCTTGCTTCGATCTCCGGTGACTTGTGTTCATCGATAGTCTGCAGCAATCCCTTTGATTGTTGAGGCGTGATGCGAGAAAGCACACCATCGTAACGATCTGGGAGCGGGTTAATCCCGATGACCAACTGGCCATCAAGGTACTTCGATATGTTGGCGACAAGACCATCTTGACCGATGGCGATAACTACATCCTCCGGCTCAAACAAGAACCTATCGAGGTCTTCCCGAGTAATTTCGGTCCGGCGCCATCGTTGGGGAATGGATCGGAGCAGATCCTTGTGAACACTTTGAACGAGGTGGTGTTCGGTTTCAACCTCGCGAATATCCTGGTCACGGGATTTGAGAAAGAACTCGGCTTGTCCTCGCGTCGCATGCCGAGCGAGCAGAAGATCGTACTCGGTATTTCGCCTGACGATGACAGCGCGGGGTGTCGAGAGTGTCACAGGATGCCATCCTTCCATTGTCTTTCAGAACAAGTTCAAGGGTTTGGTTGACTTAGAGATTCTTCTTTGATTCAAGATGTGCTGCCCCGGCTCCCATCAGGTTGGTGAGCATCGAACCGAGCAGGTCTGGGGTCAGATTCAGATGCTCGATCTTCTGCAGCTTTCCAGCAAACTCCTGTGCGGCGAGTCCCATCAGGCGATCTGCGGGGAAATCACGGTAGATCGACATCCGTTCCCGCTCGGCGGCTACGCGGGCTTCCTCGACCGCCTGAATACTCGCCGCCTGTGCGTTTGACTTGATCATCGAGCGTTCGGCAGCTCCTTTGGCCGCGATTTTAGAACTGTCGTTCTCATCGCTGATCCGCTTGGCATCATTGAGCCCTTGCTGGGCAATGAGYTGCTCTTCGCGTTTGGCAAGTTCGATCTGGTTCTGGAGTTCGTTTTCTTGGATCGCTCGTTCCTTTTCAACAGCCATTGCTCGGCGTTGGAAAATTGCCTCGTCCGCCTGCTGTTGGATTGATTCGCGGACTCTGACCTGCAACGCTCGTTCGACTTCAGCTTCGGGTTTGATCGAGTGAATCCGTATCGAGACGATACTCAGACCCATCTCCGAAATCCCAGCATCATCACCAAGCCCCTGCTCGATCTTATTCCTAATCGTTTCAACACCATCTTCGAGAATGATTCGAAGATCAGTGTGCACAAGGTAATCCATTGCGAACTGCTTGCTCAGATCGGTCATCAGCCCAGCGATTTTTTCCAGAGGCTTGCTCTTATGCGATCCTTCATCTAAATCTATCGAGAAATCAACGCGTTCAGCGAGTTTCTGGGCATTAGTGACACGGTACGAGATGACACCCTGGACGACCGTGTCCTGGAAGTCTTTGGATCGTCCATGGAAGATGAATGGGAGTTCACGATCGTCCACCGGAACTTCAATTAAGCTCGTGTTGAGTGGGTGGAACCAGAATGATTGCCCAGCTCCGCTGCTCTTGAGTTGTCCCTTCCGGAATCGAAGGATGCGCTGGTTGGGATCAGACCGAAGATGTCGCATGATGGGGTAGTGCTTAATGTCTGCCATGATTTTCTCCTTTGCAATATTTTTAAACTGCTGATGGTGATGTAAACCGATACAACTCTGCTGGCCGGTGCCCGACCTGGTCTTCACGATTTCCTGTGGATGACACGAGCCCGGTCGCCAACATCCGTCGGCGGAACGCATCCTTGTTTACTGTGTGCCCAAGGATGGTCTCGTGTATTTGTTGGAGTTGTCGGAGCGTAAATGTGTCGGGTAAGAGTTGGAATCCGATGGGGGAGTAGTTGAGTTTCCCCCGAAGCCGACCGATGGCGACTCCTAAGATTGCTTCGTGATCAAACGCTAAGGACAGCCGGGTTCCAGTCTCATCATGGGTGGTCACCGATGCGCCAGATTCATCTTCCCAAGGAGTGTGGACTTGAGCAAGACACCGGGTGGCATCGTCGGCTGGTATCGCAGCAATCAGCTTCTCTGAGTCAACAGGTGCGTAGTGGGCAACCGAAACTATCCGCCCGCGTGGGTCTCGGTCTATAGCTCCGAATGTGTAGAGCTGTTCAACGAAGATGTCGCTCAGCCCTGCCTTTTCAGAGATGATGCGATTTGCTGCTTGGTCGAGAGATTCAGTCATCTGAACAAACCCGCCAGGCAGACTCCAAGCATCCTTTGCGGGATGTTCATTGCGTCGAACGAGCAGCGTGTGAAGCATGTTGTGGATCACCGTGAGAAGCACGATGTCGACGGTTAAACTCGGCTGGTCATAGTCGGTAGGACTGTATTGATCAAGAAAAATCTTTTCATTGGCGATGTGCTTGGGGATGGATGGCATTCGGATGCTCCTTAGATGCATAAAGCATATATGCAAAAGGCATCAAAGTCAAAGCGGTAATCAAATATATCCTATAAAGGAAGTTTATAGCCTTAGAATGGACTGTTTACGGAAGCAAGCTGGTCCCAGTCGAGCTGAAATTTGGCGAGGTACTTTCGAACCCGATCAGAATCATTCGTTGAAGATCGGCGGGTTCGTGAGACAGCGAACAGCTTTCGGCCGGCGTCT